>CANQZO010000027.1 GCA_947628355.1 Candidatus Gastranaerophilales bacterium
TCTTTTTGCAAGCATTTTTTGCGGCATATTTTTCTGAAGCATTTTGAAACGTATCATTCTTTCTCTGCGATACAGAAAATGACTCCCGCCGTCATTCATATTATTTGGGCTTTTTGACATTTTTTGCTCAAGTAATTCAATTTGTTTTCTTAATTCTTTACGCATAAAAACTCCTTAAAATAAACAGATAATTATTGAGGTACACACATTTTAACTCTGTTTCGCAATAAATCAAGTTGGATTTTGCGTAGGCTGAAGTGAACGTAAGTGAACGACTGCGGAGTGTGGAGCAATAATCCAATACAAACCGTGTCGAAATGATACAAAGTTAGTCGGAAACCGTTCCAATCTTCCGAGTTCAGAGTGATAGATGTTAATACAATGAACGAAGAAAAATACATTACAATCAAAGAATTAGCAGAACTTAAAGGTGTTAGCACCCGAGCAATCAGGTTATCTTTGAAAAAATATGTAACCAGAGAAATAACTGTCAAAGGCGGAAAAAGTTTTGAAATTTTGCTATCAAGCATAGAACCGGAGCTTCAGGAAAAGTATTATTCCAAAATTGTTCCGACTTATACTAAAAAACAGCTTCTCACCCCAACTGATTTTCACAAACCCGATAAAGCAAAAATTATTGCACTTTCTCGATTGAATTTATTGAACCTTTGGAAACAAGAACGCAAAAATCAGCAGAATAAGACTCAATTTGATAATGATTTTTTAGGTGCATACAACGCACAAGTTTTATATCCTGATATTTATGCAAAACTCGGAAATGTTTCAATAGGGACACTTCAAAGGTGGAAACGAATTATAGGAAATAGTAATAATTATGAACTATTAGTCCCGAATTATCATTATGAAGATTATTCGAGAACTTGTCTTACGGATTATGAAAAACAAATATTTTTAAAACTTTTATTGCACCCGAATAAATTCAGCATAGGAAAAGCAATATCTCTAACGCAGTATGTTCTGAGAACTCAAGATTCTGAATATATTCCAGCTGCGCCGACATTTAGGAGATTTGCTAACTGGTATAAAGCAAATTATTTTGACAAATGGACGCTATTGCGTGACGGAGAAAAAGCACTGAAAGAAGAAGTTATTCCTCACATAAAAAGAGATATTTCCAAAATCGGAGTCGGAGAAGTTTTAGTCGCTGACGGGAAAAGATTAAATTTTCAGGTAATAAACCCGTTTACGGGAAAACCTTGCCGAGCAACCTTAATCGGTTTCATAGATTGGAAATCATCCGCATTAGTTGGTTATGAAATAATGATAGAAGAAAATACACAGAATATTGCTTCAGCACTTCGCAATGCAATACTAAATTTAGGAAAAATTCCAAAATTTGTATATTTAGATAACGGCAGAGCATTTAGGGGCAAATATTTTGTAGGAAGTGCTAATTTCAATGAGATTGGCATAAAAGGGATTTACGAAAAACTTGGTATAACAACAGTTTTTGCAAATCCGTATAACGCTAGAGCCAAAGTAATTGAAAGGTTCTTTTTAGAAATGCAGGAAAGTTTTGAAAAACTGCTGCCAAGTTATATCGGAACAAATATAGAAAATAAACCGGCAAGGCTAAGAAGAAACGAAAAATTCCACTCTGAAATTCACCAGGAATTTATCCCCACAATTCAGCAGACAATTCAGATGATAAACAGTTGGCTTAAGTATAAAAATTCTCTGCCGTGTCCTAATAATAAAACAAAAAGCATCAAAGAAATGCTTGATAACATTGAAAAACAAGAAATAAATCAGGGAGAATTAGATGATTTAATGCTGGCGCAGGAGATTAAAACTATCACAAGTCAGGGAATAAGATTCTTGAAATCTGATTACTATAACGATGCACTTTATGGCTTAAGGCAGAAAGTAATAATAAAATACAGCCTGTTTGATTTAAGTTACATCAATGTTTACACGATTACCGGTAAATTTTTATGCCGAGCAAAAAGAATTACCCTGACTCATCCGCTTGCACATTACACGGGCGAAATAAAAGATATTGAAGACTACAAACAGAAAATTCAAAAACAAAAACAGCTTAAAAATAAGACAATAAAAGCCTGTAAAGAGTTTTTGAATATTGAAGATTTGGAAATTTTGGAGTGCGAGCTAGAAAAAGACGAAGATACATTTTTACCTCCGCCGATTGTTCCAAAGATAGAAAACAAAAAAGAAAAGCCTAAAAAATATAACCCTGCGGTTAAACCTTTATTCAAAACGAGCAGAGAAAGATATGAATACTTAATGGTGCACGGTTGTACTTGTAATGATGACAGAGTTTGGCTTACAGAATATAAAGAATCAAAGGAGTATAAGCAATATGAAACCGATATTTGTTAAAACAAAGAATGTCAAAGGTTTTATCAGCCTGATTCACAACTTAAAAAATAAATCTGAAAATATTACAAAAATCGGATTGGTTTATGGTAATGCTGGACTTGGCAAAACTAAAACGGCTTTGTACTTATCTATTCAATATGATGCAATTTATGTCAGAGCAACAAATTCAATGAGCACAAAGTGGTTATTAGAAGAAATTGCCAAAGAACTTGATGAGATACCGAGATTTTATACTTCGGATATTTTCAGGCAGTGCGTTAATGCACTAAAAACAAATCCTCAGATGATTATAGTTGATGAGATTGATTATCTGCTTGCTGATTTTAGAACAATAGAAACATTAAGAGATATACATGATGAAACAGGTGTTACGATAATTTTAGTTGGAATGCAGCTTGCTAAGCATAAGCTTAAAAAACATACACACCTGTTTGATAGAATTTCAGAAATCTATAATTTTACAGAATTTGAATATTCAGATATTAAGCAAATTACAGAGGAAATCTCTGAAGTTGAGATTACAAAAGAGGCTGTGCATTTAATCCACAATAAAGCTAAAAGTTTCAGACAGATTGTGAATACAATTGATACATTTGAGAATGTAGCGCAGGCAAACGGATTAATGCAAATTGATGAAAATATAGCACGGGAAATTTTAAATGGATAAAATTTTAAAAATCGCAAAAAGATTAAAAACATTTACTCTTGAAGATATTGTAATGTTTTGCGATATAGACACTGAAAATGCCAAAAAGTTTTTGAAAGAATCAGAGAATATAAAATCCTGTGGGGATAAATTTGAATATATTGAAACCGTAAAAATTGAAGATAAATTTAAAATTGTTGATAAAAATATTCCGTGTAAAAATTCAGATATTACAGTAATAGATGCCTGTAATTTGTTCTTCAATTTGTGTCAAAACAGAAAAATAAAACAAAATACTGTTAAAGCCTACAAAACTTTCATTAATGCTCATATTATCCCATATTTTAAAAGATTTAAACTTAAAAATATTACTGTTTCTGATGTTGAGAGCTTCAGGAAGTATATGCAAAATAAACAAATATCTGAACGCAGAATAAAAAATATTCTTGTATTATTTAATCAGATAATAAAACATTTTCAAAATGAAGGCTATATAAATAAAACTTGTGTTTTTGAAGTAAAAAGAATTGCCAATATCCCGAAAAGAAAAATACAAATTCTGACTCAGGCACAATTGGCACAGCTTTTTAAAATTACAAATAGAAAATATCCTTACCTGACACCGATTATTCAAAATTTGATTACATTAAAACAGCCTTTGAACAGTATTTTAACAGGCAGTAAACAAGAAAAGAAATCTCTGAAAAGAAAAATCAGGAATGATTTTTACAAAATCAAGCAGGTGCTTGGTTTAACAAATTACATGTTTGATGATTTAAGATTTTGTAATCTTGACAATTAGATAATAATAATATATTATTAGGTCATATTAGGTCTAATTAGGTACAAATATGTTAGAAAATATTAATATAAAAATCAATAATCAAATGCTTTCAATAATCTCTGAAATAGACGAATTTAAGGGTTCTTGGAAGTTATTAGGAAAAATGGCTCCTGAAAAATTAAGAGCTTTAAAAAAGGTTGCAACGATTGAAAGTGTTGGGTCTTCTAACCGTATTGAAGGAAATAAACTTTCAGATAAACAGGTTGAAGAATTATTATCCCGAATAAAAAAGCAATCCTTCGCAAATCGTGATGAGGAGGAAGTCGCAGGATACGCAAAACTTGCCGATACGATTTTTGAGGATTGGGAAGTTATTCCGCTATCAGAAAATTATATAAAACAGTTACACAAAATCCTGCTTGAATATTCTTCAAAGGATGAAAAACACAAAGGAGAATACAAAAAAGTTTCTAATGCAGTCGCCGCTTATGATAGTGAAGGTAAAGAAATTGGTGTTGTTTTTGAAACCGCAACTCCATTTGAAACTCCATTAAAAATGCAGGAGCTTGTTGAATGGACTAACAAGAATTTGTCGGATAGATTTTATCATCCGCTCATAGTTATCGGGATTTTTGTTGTTAATTTTCTTGCAATCCACCCCTTTCAAGATGGAAATGGCAGATTATCCAGAGCATTAACTAATCTTTTATTGCTAAAATCAGGTTATGTCTATGTTCCATATAGTTCAATGGAATCAATAATTGAGGATAATAAAGAGGGATATTACAGAGCCCTAAGACAAACTCAAACGACATTGAATAAAGAGCCTGACTATGAACCTTGGCTTATGTTTTTCCTGAAGACATTACAAAAGCAAAAAATTAGACTTGAGTATAAAATTGAACACGCAAATACTACTGTTCAGACAAATTTGGACTTACCTGAGATTTCGGCAAAAATTATGGAAGTTTTTGAAACAAAAGATAGAGCAACAATTTCTGAATTGTCTGAATTAACCGGAACAAATATTAATACTATAAAAAAGCATTTATCGAGTTTGGTTGAAAATAATTACCTGATAAAACACGGCAAAACCCGCGGTGCTTGGTATACGAAAAATTAAATTACAGGAGTAAAATATTGGGACGAGCGAATTGGCTTTATTTTTTAGGGACAAAAAATAATAAGTATGAGCATTTTATATATGGCATATCGTTGCCCACATCAAATGTAAATCAATATAATTTAAGTAATCGTTTAGGAAAAATTGGTAATAAGCGCTTGTATGTATTTGAAAGTATCACTAAGGATATAGATATACCTGATTTAAAGAATAATTCCATTGACCTAAATCTGTATCATAAAGATGTAAAAGAAATAATATCTATTGTTCACAAAAATAAATATATTCAAAGTTATGAACCGGAACATATTCGGATTGCATCGCCCATTGGTCAAACAGTATATGTAAATTGTTATTATTCAAACACTTTTTATAATATTGACAATGGAATGTTTTTAGAAGAGGAAAATAGAGAGATTCTACTTACTCTTTTGGCGGAACTTGATAAAGATAGTAACCAAAATTTTATTGAAAATTATTCGCAGCGGTTAGGTTGTTTTGAATATATAAATGCAATGCCTTGGGCTGAGACAGCAGCTCCATTTTCTATTTATACTTCAGGAAATATGCCCAATAAATATACCCTAAAAAGAGATAACAAATATTTACAGGAAGTGCTATATGTACATTTGATAGTTTATTCAAAACAGAATAATGTACTTCTGGATGAGTTTAAAATATTTAATAAAGGTTTTGCAGAACTTGAATTCGATACCGAAGTAATTAATGACACCAAATATAAATACAGTGTATTTAATGCCGATGGTAAATTAATTTATAAAGATTCAAATCATTGGATGTTAGGAATATCAATTCAAATGAATATGATTTCTGATACGGTACAAATTAATTCTAAAAATGGTGTTAAAACAATATCTGCATATACTCCGATGCAACCGATAGAAATCAATTATCCTGACAATAAAATAATTCAAAATATTAGTTCGAACATAAAAATTATAGATGATATTAAAAGCAATAAAAATAATAATGATAACATATTACCAGAACAAAAATGGTTTGATAAAAATGAAAATTTGGTTCAAGACATAATTAATTTTTTTAAAAAATATTTAAAATATAATTCAGAAATTTTGATAGTGGATCCTTTCATTTCACCAAAATCTTTAGAACTATTAATGAATATAAATAATACAAGCATTAAAATAAGTATTATATCCTGCTGGGAAAACAATGATCCAGATTTGAATAATAAATCTTCAACAGAGGAAAATATAAAGAAAACAAGAGAACTAATTAAAAAGTTCGCAAAAACATCATTTCCAATAGGAAATTTAGTTTGGCACAATTTAGGCAAAAAAAATTTCCATGATAGATTTATATACATAGTTAATTCGCATGAAAATAAACTATTTATGTTATCAAATAGTATAAATAATTTATTAGGGAAATATAATATAGCGATTTCAGAACTAACAGGTACAACAAAGAACCAAGCAATAAAATATATCACAACCATCAAAACAAAATGTACCAATGCAAATAGAATTTTTCCAGAGGTAGAAAATGTTTAAAGATGAATTATTTATCAATGATGCAGTGAAAAATATATACGGATTTGAAGATCCAGAAAAACATAATTTCCCTGGCAAAAAAGAGTATCCTAATATTTCTGATGATGATTACAAAATATTAGATGCATATATAAAACAAACTCAAAATATAGATTTAAAAGTTCTTGTCGGTGGATTAAATTTACTTGCTTATGGTTTCAAAAATGACAAATCTATTATCATAAACTATATAAAAAATAACGCCTCGGATATAATTCAACAAATAGACAAAACTATTCCAAACTTGCAATCAGAATATAATGAAATTGCTATTCAATATTATAATAAGTTATTAAATTGCGAATTTTCATATGATTTAATTAAAAATCTCGATATTCCTCATCCGCCAAAATTGTCAGAAAAGTTTTATTATGGTCTAAAATATCTTTTATTATTTTTGGTAACCAGTTGTTATAATGATTTTGAACAATGGTATTTTTCTACAAAGCGTAAAGATTTATTATTATATTTCATTTCAACAATTTTAGAGGCGGATCACATAATAAATGCTGCAGACAATATCTTTACAACAAGTAAAATTAATTGGCTTAGAGCCTTGAATCATCTTTTAACATACCCAATTTCTAATATTTTCCCATTTGCCGATAAAGATAAAAAAGTATCTGATATATTAAATTCTCCTATAGAAAATAAAGAAAAAGTTGACTTGGTTCTTTACTATCTATTTCAAAATTTTGGAAATCTAAATGAGGCTTATACTGAAAATAATAAAGAGCAGTTTTTTCAAATTATAGATTTGCTTAAACAAATTGATATTAATAATTATTTTTCAATTGACTATGTTAAAAGTCTAAATTTATGGATATATCGATACTATATTGTATATGAAATACTTGCAAATATTGATATAGATAGTAAAGATACTATCTATGAATACATATTGGATTTAATAGATAAATATCAGGACAAAGATATACTTACTGCGAATGATATATTATTGGCTAATTTATACGGACATATAATATTGAATCTAAATGATACTTTTGTAGAAAATGTCGAACAAAATTTTTTAAGGATAAAGCGAGATTTATTTAAACCATATTTTTATTGTCGAAAACACGAAGAATGGAATAGATATATAGCAAAAGCAATTTATTACACAATTATTTTGTATGATATAAACTATCCGAATAAAGAAAAGTGCCATCAACTAATAAGTAATTTTTTAGAAATGAAAAAAGGTTTAAGACATTACTTAGATGATCATATAGACCAATTTATAAAAGATATGGAAGAACAAATAAATAAAATATAATTTCTTGACTGAAAGCGATAGATTTAGGAGTAATTTTTTACTCTTTTGTAATGTGTTTTGTGTGCTGATTTTGCTGCTATTCAAATGTAATAAATACTTCCGGCTTAGTTCCGACTTAAAATTTTGCATTTCAAATGGGACTTTTGTCTCCTAATTTCGTCATCACTATAATATAGAGTGTATTTGAGTTTTAGCGACTTGTTCAGATTTATACCGGACTTTTTTATGCCAAAAAGTGAAATGAAATGGACATTTAGTCCTATACCAGTCAATTTCTAACAAATCGCCTATATCTAAACACTTTTAGGGAATGAGGCAAACATATTACAATTGATACTGGCCTATAAACCCCAACTTTCGTGCTTGAATTTTACAAAAGCCTGCGCATACTTTCCTCGTACGCTTCGCTTTGCTCAGCTACGATTTAAGTATCCCCAGCTATTTTTATGCTTATTTTATAGTCCTTAGAACGAGATTACATCTCAACTGGTCTTTGTTATGTATCTGGGATTTTGACATAAAGTGTCGTAAATTTGACATGCAAGTCGAAAGTTTTGAAAAACGAAAAATAATATATTGTACTATAAGAGCTTTTGCAACTAAAAAAGAAGCATAAATCATGCTTCTTTTTAAATGGTTGGAGGGCAAGGACTTGAACCTTGGTTTTCTGTGCCGCCATTATGTGACCCTGATAATGTTTTTGTTATTTTCACCGTCACTGGACCTCCAGCAAGCACATACCAAACCAAGTGAAACTAACTTCAAAATTCTATCCATAACTTTAATTCCTCTCTGTATTTTAACAATCATATTAATTTGATTTATTATTTTAAATAAGGAATTTCCATGACGATAAAATCTTACAAACATTACCAACATTATTAGTATGTTTGAAAATATTATATAACAAAAAAATACATTGCAATAATTAATTTAAAAGTTATTGATAATGAAAATTTAAAAATTTATTTACAAAAATTCAATAAAATAACGTAATAAAAGATAAAAATGTGTTGAAATGATACGGAATAATTTAAAAGCATTGATATTACTTCAACATAGAGTTAAATTGTGTATGACAATTAAATATTAGGTCGAGAGTTCCAATCTCCCAACACATACCATATTACTTATTTCAAAGATTAGATTTTTTGTTCTGTGTACATTATATCTGGGATTTTGACATAATATATCGCGAGTTTGATATATTTAGTCGGAAATTTTAAAAGATTTGGCAAAATTTAAACGGTATTTAATTGTGTTTTGCGGTAACTTTCAAATGCATATTGAATCTCTTTTGCAAACTTTTTTCTAAATTCAGAATACGGAATATCCAATACTTCTTTAGTTAATTTATTTTTCATAATCATCATCAAACCCTCTGATATTATAAAGTTCAATGTTGTATCGCTTGCCGGTTTTATCAACGCAAGTTGCAAAATTTACTGTTTTATCAGCGAATTTGTTTTCCCATAAACAAATTAATAAGCCAATTTCTTGTGTTTTAAGATTCAGAATCTTCGTTCCATATAGCTTGTAATCTTTTTAAATCACACAAATAAAATTGAAGCTAAAAAATTGCGTGATGTTATTTATAATGGAATACCCCAAGACGTATTAAAGGATTTTTGTGATATAGTGCATAAATTTTTAAAACATATTTAAACACAATTTGAACGGTAATTAAACTCTATTTATATGGCTTTTAAATTTCAACCTTTTTTTCGTGGTCAATGAAGAATGCATTCAGTACATCTGCATTATATCGCAGGTGTTTAATTACTGGTGCAAGATTGTAACATTCTTCAATCTCCGGCTGATTTGTCACAAAATAATCAATAACAACTGCTGTATTATAAATATTTTCCGACCACTTGCTCAACTGTTTATCATTGATATTGACATAATTTATCGCAAATAATATTAATTTTTTTTAAGTATATTGCGGGAAATTTAGCAATTTTATTTCTTGACAATTCTTTTGGTAAAAAAAAGAGAAAATATGAAAATATCCTCCTTATCAATTAATAATATTGCAAATGACCGATTTTTAAGTCCGAAAAATAATCATAGTTCAAAATTAGGATTTAAAGGACGGTTAAATCAAGATGTAATTGAAATAGAAGGTTCACAAACAAAAGCTAAAGTATTTGCAAAAAATCCCGATGCAACTTTAATGGAACAGATAAAAACTATATGTTCTCATCCTGTATTTAAGGATTTACCTGTCAGAATTATGCCGGATAGCCATGTATGCAAAGCATCATTAGTAGGTTTTACTTCTCCGATAGGAATAAAAGGCGAGATAATACCGGGAATAATTGGCGGTGACATCGGCTGCGGAATGTTATGTTGTGAAATAGACACTAACGGACAAGATATAGATTACAAAAAACTTGATTATATAATTAATAATAAAGTTGTGCCTTCGTACTCATCAATGTCTGAGGAAAAGAAAAGTCTTTTGTCTTCAATTACAGAAAGTCTGAAACACATTTCAACAATGCTTTTAAACACCTCCGAAAAGAAGATGATATCGGATTTAGGAACATTAGGCGGCGGCAATCATTTTATCGAAGTGGACAAAAGCCAAGACGGAAGACTCTTTTTAGTAATACATAGCGGTTCAAGAGGTTTTGGACAAGCTGTTTTCAATTATCACAATAATATTGCGAACAGACAAAATCCATATACCATTAAAGCATTATCCTACTTAACCGGTGATGAAGCAAAGCAATATTTTGAAGATATGAGGCTGGCGCAGAATTATGCACGATTAAACAGAAGAATTATTGCTGACACAATATTAAAAGCTATGAATTGGAGTGAAAAATCATCTTTTGAAAGTGTCCATAACTATATTGCGGATGATAATATTATAAGAAAAGGCTCAATAAGTGCACACGAAGGTGAAAAAGTAATTATCCCGTTAAATATGAAAGATGGAGCCTTGATTGCAACAGGAAAAGGAAATCCCGATTGGAATAATTCGGCTCCTCATGGAGCAGGCAGAAAAATCTCGCGAACTATGGCAAAAGAACTAATCAATTTGGCAAGTTATCAACAAGATATGCAAGGAATTTATACCACTTCCGTTTGCGAAAAAACAATTGATGAAGCACCGGGTGCATATAAAAATTCTGATGAAATAAAAGAAACAATAGTTCCCGCAGTGGATATAATTGAGCAAATTAAACCGCAATATAATTATAAGAAAGTAAATTAATTAATTAATTTATTTATTTTAATATTTTGCTTAATTCAATGTAAAGACTTTCAAACAAATCTTTTTTATCAGGATTTTGTTTTAAGCAAATATTTTTCACTTGTTCCAGAATACTTAAAAATTCTATATTAGGAAGTGTCATTTGTTTATTTTCACCATCTTGAAAATTATATAAATCAAGCATTACACTAACAACATTTCCTTTTCGTTTATTAAATCCGACAATATCGGAACCGTTATTCCAATTATCATTTTTTATTAATTTAGATGCTAATTGTTCAAATTCGACACCGCTTAAAAATTCTATTGCATTAGCTGTATCTTTTTCATCAGATTGTGGCATTTCTTTACTCCTTACAAATTCATCCGCTTTAGAGCTAAAATATATTGGTGGATATTTGGGATTATTCTTAAATCCTATATTGTTTTGAGTATTATTTCGATTAATTCCGTTTATCATATTATATTCCTTTTATTCTAATATTGGTACTAAGTCTAAAATAAATTTTTTTTGCTTCGCAGCTTCTTTAGTTATCGGAAATATAGAAGTTAATTTACTTGTCGTTTTACTTACTTGACCATGATAATATTGCCCGTTGTATTCAAAAATAAATCCGTTAGTCAGCTTCCCATTGTTAACACCTCGGCAAACTGTAATCCCTTTTTGCTTCAGAATTGAAAATACATTTTCAAGTTCTTCAGAATTAACTAATGTTTTTACACCAATTTGTTCAATTGTTCCATCAGGGCAAATATGATGAAAACTAACAGTAGAATCAGTTTCTCTTGTTATTATTAATGATGTATCGTCGCATACGACTGTATTTCTTTTTACATCTAAAACTATTGAGTTATCTAAATCCGGACTATTGGAAACTGTTATTGTACTATTTTTAAAATTTCCTTTGCAATCGTCTGCCAAGAAACTTTCAACTATGGGTTTTGCATTATTTTCATTGCCGGAAGTTCTTGCCGCTTCTTCAAATAATGCATCATATCCTTCTTTTACATGAAATCCTTTAATTCCTTTTCCTTTCGGAGTATCATTGATAGTTGAAATTTTAAGGTCATGATTTTCTATTCTTTGTATAGTATTAATATCATCGGTATAATGGCTTATTATCTGATCAACATCATATCCGCTGTTTAGCAAGTCTTCGTACGCTTTAACGGCAAGTTCATCATCGTGAAAATGTATAGTACCTGCGTCAATTTTGGCTCTAAAACTTTCTAGTTTATTAAGTTTAATCTCTGTTTCTGTTAAACCGTTTTCTTCAAAAAATCTTGCTGAAGCCTCTGCACTATATCCTCCATGTTCATTTTGGAGTTCGGGATGTGCTTGCAATTCGGCAGATGTAGAACTCGGATTTTGCATTTCTTGAATAGCTTGATCATTTTTTCTGCAATTTTCTGCTATAGTATTTTCTTGTCTAATTCTTGCTTCCGCTTCTGCCTTAATTTCTTCAGGTGTAAGTTTTTCTGAGTTTGATTTTGGCTTTATATTAAAAGCATTTTTAATATTTGCTAACGCTTGACCCGATGTAAATGCATTAACTGAATTTTTAATGCTTAACGGGATTTGTTTAAAACATTCTACTGTCGCTTTTAAACAATTCATATTTGAAGTATCAACACCTGCTGCCTTTAAAGATGCTTTTGCACCTGTTACGGACAATGCAATATTGCTTGTTCCCGAGCCTATCCCCTGCCAAGCATTTCTTGCTTCTTCATCAGTAGTCGCTTTACTTGCTTTATATATGCTTGTACCTAATTGTAAAGTTCCGCCTGCCAGTCCAAGACAAACCAGAACCGGAGCTAATGCTCCGCCT
>CANQZO010000028.1 GCA_947628355.1 Candidatus Gastranaerophilales bacterium
AGCACTGAGGCAGAAAGTTTGCGACAGCGTAGCGAAGCAAACAACTCTGCCGAAATGGAACAAAAACCAAGACAGCGGTTTTTGTGTAAGGCGAAGCCGAACGAAGTAAGCGAGCCTGAAGCACTGAGGCAGAAAGTTTGCGACAGCGTAGCGAAGCAAACAACTCTGCCGAAATGGAACAAAAACCAAGACAGCGCCAGCAGAGCGGGTTTCAAGTTGGGCTCAAATATAATAAGTCAGACCAACTTTGAAGCTGCCGCTGCAGCCGAGCCCGAGGGAACAACAATTAGACCGAGTACAAAAAACAAAACAAAAAAGAGATTGCAAAATGCAGTCTCTTTTTTATTACCTTAAAGACCTAATTCCTACTTATTTTTTCAACTATTCTTTTAAGTAATATTCAAATTGTAATATCTGTTTAATACTTATTCCGGTACTAAGTTATAACGGAGAAGAAAAATGAAAAAAATTTATCTACTGATTTTATCCATTGCGTGTTTAAGTGCAATGAGTGTTTATGCTGAAAGCCCATGTGACAGTGAAATGGGGATGAAGCAAAATTCGATGTACGGCACTCAAAAACAATATTCAAACCAATATCACAAACCAAATTGCAGATGTAAAAACCGCACATACAAAAAAGCAGATGCCTGTGCGAAATCTTGTGAATCACTGCCGCCTGAGCCCGAATATACTTGTTCTACTCCTTGCAGCGGATTTTTATGCACGGGCAGAGAAGCTGATACATTATTTAAGTGTATGAATTTAAGCGAAACTCAAATATGCAACGCTAAAAAAATTAATGATAAATACCAGCAGGAAATTTTGAGTTTAAATGAAAGAATACAATGCGAACATGAAAAATATTATCAATTAAAAAACAGTTGTGCAAAATTCGGTGAAAGACACAAGCAAAAACGTCTTGTTAAAAAATTAGAAAAGAAAAGAAAAGACATTTGCAAGTGTTATGAAAAACAATTTGAAGCGACACTTTCCGATATGCAGAGAAAAGCATACAGAAAAGCAAAAAAATAAAAGAGTTCAAATGAACTCTTTTTTTTAAAAAAAAATAATTCAAACAAAGGGTTTACTTTCCCGAAAAAATTATTAATATGTAAATACGGCGAATTATAAAAAGGAGCTACATATGAGCATATTAAACGGACAATCACTTTTGGCAAGTGCAATGGCAGGATTAACAAATACATATTCAACACTAATGAGCGCACACAGCTCATCGGGTAAAGGTTTAACACTTGAGGATTTATCCAATGTTTCATCATCAACAATGTTAACATTAGGCGGGAATTACTCATTTTTGCAATATTTAACAACAAATTTTGCTTCTTTAGACAAAGACGGAGACGGAGAAATTACGGGTAATGACCTCAACAATCTTATGACTACGATGCAGTCAAAAGGTTTAACATATAACGAAATTCAAGCATTATGCTGTAACGGAAACGCTGATAATTCATTGTTATCAACAGTCTTAGCTTATTTTAATAAAATAGATGCAAACGGTGACGGACGTGTTACAAGTGAAGAAATAACAAAATTTTCTTATGACTGTCAAAGATACGATGTTGAAGCCAAATACAAATCTTACAAAGCCTCATCAACAAGTTTATATTACAGCGACGGAGTTGAAGACGATTTAACCAGCGTACTTGATACTTTGCAGCCAAACCTAAATTCAAAAACAAACTCTTAGTTTAAAAAATTATTTATATTCATTTCTAAGTTTTTCTAAAGTTGCATTTAAAATTGTAGAACTTGTACCTTTGGTATAGGGGAAATATACAACTCTAACACCCACTGTTTTAAATTTTTCTTCCATTTCTTGCCAGCTGGGAGAATTATACCAATCGTCGCCTACAAATAAAATATCAAAATGCAATTTTTCCCATACTTTGAATTTATTTAATTCCTCTTGAGGAATTGCGGCATCGACATATTTTATATTTCTTACAATTTCTATTCTTTCTTCAAAAGGAATAACTGCATGTTTATTTTTATATTCAACCAGTTTATCTACCGAAACACCAACTATTAATTTATCGCACAGCCCTTTTGCATTTTTTAACAAATTCAAATGTCCTATATGAAATAAATCATAAACACCTGAAGTATATCCAATAATAATTTTATCGTTCATTTTTGCTCCTCACTACGCCGCAATCAATCTTATATCTTCATAATTAAACAAGCAGATTTCACCCTCCGGACAGGGTATCAAACTATTACCGTTAATCAGGTCATTTAATTTTGAAATATTATATTCAAACCAATAGTCAAACAAAGAATCTTTATTGACACTATATATATTTAATTTTTCATCCGCGGGCTGAACTTGTATTATATTAGGAAATACCCAATAAGATTGTTCTTCCCCCCCCCGAAGAGTAAGAAAAATAAAGGAGAGATTACATTTATTCCTGTTAAAACAGTATTATTTAAAATTGATTTTAATTTTTTATACTGTTGTAAGACAATTTCATCAAACAAAATAATATTATAAAAAATATTTGTAAATAGTAATCTGCACATAAAATATCCAAGTTCAAAACAATACTAACATAAATTCAAAAAATTTCCAAAGTAATATTTTTCCTTTTATTTTTGTTAAATTCTTTCATAATAAAGTATTTAAGATTATTATAATAAATATGATAAAGAGGTTTTTAGTATACATATTTATATTTTTTTTAATAGCCGTATTACCGCAAACAAGCAGCACTAATAGGATAATACAGCCTTTTATATTAAAAGCCGGAGCACAAGAAGTTTTAAAAATTAATTCCATAAATTTTGATAATTCCGATTCAATAATATTTTTAGGTACATCAGGCGGAAGTGAAGATATAGAAAGTTTCAAGATAACAAAAAAAATACTAACCGAACCTGACAGAATAATTTTTGATATAGAAAACGCGGTAATAACATTTCCAAACTCTACTTATGGGTTAAAAAACAGCAGATTAACACAGTTAAAAATCGCTCAAAACACTACAAATCCGGATGTAGTAAGAATAGTAATCCAAAATTCAAAAAATTATGACACCTCCAAAATCAAAGTTTATAAAATAAAAAATAATATAATTATAAAATTAAGCAATGAAATACCGCTTCAGCAATATTCCACACAAATATATAAAGAAACCAAAAGCAGTTCCGTTGAATATTATGACAAAACAGTGGTAATTCCCGAAGAAAAACAAACAAATGCTTCTGATGAAATATTTAATCAAGTCCAGCAGGCATTTAAAAGCAATGAAATAAGTGAACTTGTAAGACCGAATATAGAACAAAAGCAGGCAAAGCTAAAATCAAGATTTTTCCTTGATAAAGCGGAAGTTAAAAGCGGAAATTTGTTATTATCAGGAATTGGAGTTGTAAATATTGAAAAACCGTTCACTTTAACAGAACCCTCGCGAATAATTTTTGATATGCCCAACACCATAGTAGCCCAAGAATTGCGTGAAAAAGAAATAAGATTATCGGAAACAGATACGGCTAAAATCGGTCAATTCACACCCTCTAAAGCCCGTATTGTAATAAAAACAACAAATCCGCAAGCATATCTGCCTGTCTATTCAAGCACTTTGCAGACAATTTTAATTGCCAACAAAAATAAACTTTCCAATACTTATTTAACAAAATCAATAACGGAATTAACGTATTTTAAAGAACAAAATATCAATGCCTCAACAGATGTTATAAATATAACTTTTTCAAACCCCGTAATTTATTCAATACAAAAAACGGCGGGGAAATTAAATGTAACATTTTATAATTTATTAAACTTTAATACAGTTTCATTTAATGCATTGGCAATAAAAAACAAAACAGGATTTGAAGCAAAACAATCGGGTTCACATATATATACCCTATCATTTCCTATAGACAGCAACACTCTTGTAGACTGTTATGAAACATTAAATGCGGTTCAATTAAGATTTATATTTACTCACACTCAGCCTGCCATAAGTGTTGAACCGCAGAAACAAATACCCAAATCAAATGTACAGCCGAGTCCGGCGAAAAAAGAAAATATAAGTAAAGAAAGTCCGTTTGCGGATTTACTTGCAAGGCAGAAAAAAGACAGCAATACTCAACAAAAAAAGAAAACCTCAAAAAAGAAAAAGCAAGTAACAAGCAAGATAAAGAACAAAGTTATAATAATAGACCCGGGGCACGGCGGTAATGACACAGGCGCAATGCGCGGTAAAACTCTGGAAAAAGATTTAACGCTTCAAATCGCATTAAAAGTAAGAGAACAACTGCGTGAAAGAGGGTTTAATAAAATAATTATGACTAGAACAGGCGATACAACGGTATCTTTAGCACAAAGAGTGGAAACCGCAAACAACAACAATGCCGATATTTATGTCAGCATTCACATAAATGCCAGTGTAAAAAGTGAAATAAAAGGGATTGAAACTCATTATTATTCGGAGTCGGGATATCAAGTCGCAAAAATAATGCACAAAGAATTAATGTCAAAAGTAGATGCTGCAGACAGAGGCTTGTTTAAGTCTAAATTTTATGTTATAAACCACACAGAAGCACCTGCGGTTTTATTGGAATTAGGATTTATATCTAATGAAAGTGAACGAAGCGGACTGATATCCGAAAAAAGACAAACCGAATCCGCTGAAGCTATAACAGAGGGTATAATAAATTATTTAACGGAGCATTAATCAATGAACAATCAACCAATAGGTATATTTGATTCAGGAGTGGGAGGACTAAGCGTATTCGCTGAGCTAATCAAACTTATGGGTGAAGAAAATTATATTTATTTTGGAGATACAAAAAATCTGCCTTACGGGAACAAATCAAAAGAAGAATTAATAAAAATAAGCAAAAATATATTTGATTTTTTTGAAACAAAAAATGTAAAAGCAGTTGTAATGGCGTGCAATACAACTTCCGCAAACACTTATAACGAGCTTAAAAATGAATATAACTATAAAATATATCCGATTGTACAAACGGTATCAAAAGAAATAGCATTGGCTAATTATGACAGGATAGGAGTATTTGGAACTCAAGCAACAATAAACTCACACGCATATAAAAGGGAAATCAGAAATTATAATCTAAGAAGTGAAGTTTTTGAAATAGCATGCCCTAACTGGGCTGATATAGCTGAAAAAAGGCTTCAAAATGAACCCGAAAGTATAGAAGACATTAAATCAAAATTAAATATGATGTTAGAATACAATCCCGATAAAATAATATTAGGATGTACTCATTACCCATATTTAATAGGGATATTATCTCATTTTGCACCGTTGGAATTATTTATAAATCCTGCAAAAATATTTGCACAAAATATATATCAGGATTTAAAACAAGCTAATCTTTTAGGCGGTAAAAAAGAATATGAACCTAAATTTTACGTAAGCTCAAACGCACAGCAATTTAAAATGTCGTCAAAACTGTTTTATGACGTAGAAAATGCACAGGAAATAGAAATTTCAAAATTACCGATAAAATAATAAAAGCCAAAAATATGGTAAAAAGAGCATAACTTCTGCGGGATTTGATTTAATAAAAAATATCATTAAATAAATAATATGAGAAAGATTGCAGTTTATTTAGTGAGTTTAATAATAATGGCTTTACCCGTTTATTCGCAGGTAATAGAGGGTAATATAAGTATGTCTGACAGAGTGCCGAGTGAGTTTTTCGGCGACTGGCAGGTTGTATCCGTCTGCACAAAATCAACAAATAAAGAATATTTTGACGCAACAAGTATGGATATCTGGACTCTGACACGCAGAGGTGATGTTATAACATTAATGAACCCGCTATCAGGTGCAAGAGCCGATATAACGGTAGATGATGTAAAAGGAAAAACGGTAAAATTTGAAAAGCGTACTTCATATCCCGATGAAGAATCACTTGAAACCCCTATTTTAACGGTAAACGGGGATAATTTTACGGGAGTTGATAAAATAAGTATAAAAACATATAAAAACGGGAAACTTATTAAAGAAGATTACGTCGAATATCAAGTAAAAGGGACTAAGATATCAGGCGCACCGATATCGGGGATTTTAGGAATTAATTAGGAGAGTTAAGGGGAATGGAGAAAGAAAAATTAAATTATGACGTAATAATATTAGGGGCAGGCCCTGCAGGATGTTCTGCCTCCATATACGCTTCAAGAGGAAACTTAAAAACTGCAATACTTGATATAAATATGTTCGGAGGTCAGCCCTCTAATTATCTTGAGATTGAAAATTACCCCGGATTTGAAAAGATATGCGGTTATGAACTAATGGAAAAATTTGAAAATCATGCGGATAAATTCGGCGCGGATAAATTTCCGTTTGTCGAAATTCAAAGAATAAAGCTAACATCCGAGATAAAAGAAATAGAAACAAAAGATAAAATATTTACATCAAAAGCAGTAATAATTGCAACCGGAGCGCAGGCAAAAAAATTAAATATCGCGGGAGAAGAAGAATTTAAAGGGAGAGGAGTAAGTTATTGCGCGGTATGTGACGGAGCATTTTACAAGGATAAAATTGTAACAGTAATAGGCGGAGGCAATTCTGCTCTTGAAGAAGCAATGTATCTTACCAAATTTGCAAAAAAAGTATATATAATGCACAGACGGGATAATTTCAGAGCAGATAAACTTGTATGTTCCCGCGCCTGCAAAAATGAAAAAATTGAATTTATAATGAATGCAAATCCTTTAGAAATACAAGGTAATAATTGTGTTGAAAAAATAATATTTAAAGACCTTAAAACAGGTGAAAATAAAGAACTGTATACAGACGGAGTATTTATATATATAGGTTATAATCCGAACGTAGAAAGCCTTAACGGGCAAATAGAGCAGACTTCTGACGGATTTATACAAACGGATATAAATATGCAAACATCCGTTCAGGGAGTATATGCTGCAGGGGATGTAAGAAATACTCCGCTAAGGCAGGTAATAACAGCAGCGTCAGACGGTGCTATCGCAGCCTGCAGTGCAGTAAAATATATTGAATTAAGTCAATTGCAAAGCGTAAAATAATTGCTTTAAGAAAATCTATCTTTTTAGTTTTATTGTATAATTGATAAAGGTAGGTTTAAGCACAATGTTAAATATAAGTAATATATTAAAAAATAAATCCTTTTTGATATGCGTTATATTAACAATTATTTTTTGCTTTGGATATTTTTTTACAAATAACTCTATTGGAATTGACGATGAGATAATTGATATTTGGTCAAAGTTAGATATAAATATCAGTATTAATAGACCATTTAATTTAATATATTATAAAATTTTTAAAATTAATTCTTATGTATCGGCTTGGTTAAACTTATTGGCAATATTATTTTATTTTACGGGAATTTATATATTTATAAGTACTGTTATTTCTAATTCAAATCTGCCCGATGCTGAAAATCCAAATTATAATATTAATTTATTTACTTTATTTAGTGTAATTGCACTTTCTTTCCCGTTTATTATTTATATTTTTATGTTTAATGAAGAAACAATTCTTTATTCATTTAATACTATTTTAAGTGCTTTAGCTTTATATTATCTGTATAAAGATAATTTAAAAAAATATATTTTAATTATTTTGTTATTTATAACTATTATTTTATCTTCTTATGAAACTCCATTTTTGTACACTTTATTGGGGATAGGATTTATTGAATTTTTAAGATTAACTTTTAATAAAAGTTATTCCATAAAAAATCTTTATAAAAAATGGGCATTAATATCAGCTATTTTTATCATTTGTTATTCTCTTAATATGCTTATAGTTAAACTTTTCAAGAATTTATATCATATTAAATACAGCCGTTTTGATGATTATTTTAAATATGATGTAACTTCATTATCTACGTTTTTAAATTCATTTTTTAATACATTAAAAATATTTTGTAAGGATTTTATTATAACTTGTTCACATAATTTTGGTTCGATATTAACGATTATTTGTTATGTCATTTTTGCGATAATTGTTATATATTTTGTTATTAAAAATAATAAATGTTTTTCTAAAGAAGAAGATAAAAATCAAATTAAAAGTATACACATATTAATAAACGGTTTATTTATAATGGCAGTACCGTTCTTGATATTTCTCTTGCTTGGTAATACCGATCTTCCTTACAGAAATTATGCCACCGTTGGTTTTTTTAATGCATTTGTAATCATGTTATTATATATAATTTTTAGAAACAAAAAATTGTTTTCCCAAATTATATTGTTTTTGGCAGGATTAACAGTATTTTATTCTTCTTATGAAATTAATAAGACATTATATACAGAACATTTAAAATTCCAAAATGACAAAATATATGCATACCAAATAATGTATGACTTATGTAAGCTCAATTTGAGTGAAAAACCTTTATTATTTGTAGGAATGAAAAAAAATCCTAAATTAAGGTATCAATATGATAAAGAAGCGTCTGAAATTAATATAAGTATTTTTAACTGGGACAGATATGATACTATTATTGGTGAAATTTTTACAAAACGCGGATATTATTTTATGCGGGAATTAGGACTTAATATAAAAGGATATGTAGAACTGCCGAAAAAATTTAAAATTATTCCTTTTCTAATAAATCTTCAAGAACAAATAAAAGATATGAATACATATCCTCAAGAAAACTCAATCAAAGAAACAAAAGATTATGTCATTATAAAATTAGGCCCTTCGAAATTAGAAAAATAAAATGTCGGCAGTAAAGAGTAAAAAATCCGCCTTTAAAAGACGGATTTTTTTATAATATAATACGATTTATGCTACACAAGATAATGATTTAACGGCGTCAGCACCTGTTTTAATAAAGTCACCGCCGGATTTAATAACGGTTGATAAACCTTCACTACCCGATTTAATTGTTGTTGAAAAATTATTACCACGAACTCTTGAAAGTTCAACTTTTGCAGGGATTTGTTCAGTCTTTGTTCTTATTCTTTCATTTGCTCTTGATGCGTCAGCTGCTAAATTTTCGTCCATTAATTGATGTACAAATGCCATTTTTGCAGCAAGTAAACGAGCTTCCTCCAAATCGGCATTAACAAAATCTCTTGCTAAACAAGTTTGTGCAGCAACAAGACCATAATCTGAATTTCTAACTTTATCTTTTTTAACAAGTTTTTCTGCGTTGTCAAAAACTCCTTCATCTAATTTGCGTTCATGTCTGGTAACTACATTCTTGCAATATAACATTGCAGGCATTGCAGGAACCATTGAAACATTCTGACCCATAATAATTTCCTTTCTTTAGTGTGAATTTTGATAATGCTATAAAACTTATAAAAGATAATTATTGATATTTTTTAACAATTTATTAAGTTTTTTTAAGGAAATTAATATCTTAAAAAATTTTCAAATTGAGTTTTATTTTCAACAGGGGATGTCTTTGGACGTCCGAGGTTTTCTCTTGCACCTATTGAACATTTTACTTCAATTAAAGATAATTCTTGTTTATTTTTAATTATTTTTAGCTCTTTATCTAAATCATTGTAATTATCAACACTTACAAAGTATTTATATCCGGCAGATTCAGCCATTTTAACAATATTTGTTTTCGCCATGGAAGTAGGCATTCCGCCGACAGTTTCATGCGCGGTATTGTTTATTATTATATGCTTAAAATTTTTAGGATTAATATTACCGATAACAGACATAGCTCCCATGTGCATTAATAAAGCACCGTCGCCATCGATACACCATACATTTTTATCCGGCTTATTAACTGCTATTCCCAACGCAATGGAAGAACTGTGCCCCATTGAACCTACCGTTAAAAAATCATATTTATGTGATTGTTTATTTTGATCTCTAATTTCATATAATTCACGGCTTGCTTTCCCCGTAGTAGAAACAATTATGTCTTCACCGGTTATATTTACGATATGTCTTATTGCTTCTTCTCTTGTCATATTAAAATCATTTTTATATACAACTTTTTCGCTATAATCAAATCCGCCTTTTTTAACAACAAATGCACAACACCTGCCAATTGAAAGGATTTGTTCAAATTCATCCATTACTTTTTTTATTTCAGCTTCAGTTGTTTCTTTTGAAATAATAAAGTATTTTACATTCATAACATCCAGTAATTTTAATGTTATCTCGCCTTGAAAAATATGCTGAGGTTCATCTTTTACATTTGGCTCGCCCCGCCAGCCTATTATAAAAACCGTAGGAATTGCATAAACTTTATCATTTAAAAGAGAAGCTAAAGGGTTAATAATATTACCCTCACCCGAGTTTTGCATATAAATTACGGGGATTTCTCCCGTTGCCAAATAATATCCCGCACCTATTGCGCAGGCATTTCCCTCATTTGCGGCAATTATATGGTGTTTCTCATCCGTCTTATATGTATTGATTAAATAATTACATAACTGTTTTAACTGCGAATCAGGAACGCCCGTATAAAATTTTTTATTTAATATTTTTATAAAATTTTCTATTTCCATTATATTCTTACTACCGCTAAAATAATATATTTTACTATATTATAGCAATTATTTCCTATTTTACTAGTATGCAATACAGCCGTTTACACATATTTAAAAATTGTCCGAACAATATTTTACGATAAGCAACGAAGTGGTTGAGTAAAATTTTGAAAGTGGTATATTGAAAAGGTTACAAAACGAGCAAGTGAAAAATGAACTTTGCGAGCTTGTATGCGAAACGTAGTGGAGACTGAGAACTTGTACAGCGACGAGGAGTCGGTGGCAGAGTGCGACATTGGATTAAAATAATATTATTTCATAATTTGGATTTATATAATTGTAACATATTTATAATTTAGATATTATAATTTTCATAAGGAAACAATATGTTTAAATATAAAATTTTTATAGTTTTAAATTTATTTATTTTATTTATTATTTTTTGTTTATTATTTGCATATAATCAAACTCAAATAATCTATATGCATGACTTATTTTGGCCATATAAATTTTTTGACGGGATACTTAACGGGAATTTTTCTCCAAGAATAATCCCTAATTTAATTAATTACTTATACAGTGTTTTACTGCCGAATTGCCTTAATATGCATCCTTTAGATTTCAGAACTAATATTGTTGTATGCTCTATCAGCAGTTTATGTTTGACTTTTTCCATAGTACTTTTTGCTAAAGGATTTTTTATAAATTCGGATGATAATAAACCAATATTAAATCACTTTGAGTGTATTTTATTATTACCCTTAATATTTTTATACGTATATGCTCCGTTCTTTAAAGAACTGCCTAATATTTCAGATTGCTATATATTTAACAGTATTTTCATGGGAATTGACGATTTAAGCGTGTTTTTTGAACATTGCGGAGGATTTATTTTTTATGTTTTATTTTTAACAATATTGTTTAATATTATATTACACAATAAAAAATATACACCAAAGCAAGAAATTGGACTAATTATATTAGGTATTGCATTAGGACTTTGGAGTGAATTTATAAATTTACCGTTATTTATCAGCTTAGTTTATATTTGCTTTTTGGATTTAATTATAAAATCAATAAAAAAAGATAAAGAAAAATACAATTTAATAATTTTTAAAAATTCTTCTTCAAAAAAAATGATAATAGCTTTTATTATAGGAATGTTAATTTTTTATTTTGGCACAGGAGAATTTACAACAACACATTTCGGTACAATATCGGAATATAATATTTTTACCAAACTTGGAGAAAATTTGGCGAACATTAATAATTTTAATCAAAATTTCATAGATTTCTTTTTTAAACCAACTGAAGTATATTTGCTAATTATAACGGCTTGCATATTTATAGCTATATTTATAATTACAGAAATTAATCAAAGCCATCAAATTAAAGAAAAAAACTTTTTTCAGCTATTTCTTACTCTTACTCCTATTATTAGTTTTTTATTAACTTCATACTTAACGGTATTTGTGCAAAATTATAGGGAAGGATTTGCACCATATATATTTCAGACGGAATATTACCGTCTGTTATATTATATATTTTTAGGCTATAACATTATACTGGTTTTAGGATATGTTTATAATTTTTCAGAAAAGCATTTTAAAAAATGTTTAATAATTATTTTTATTTGTATCGGAATACACATTGGAAATATAAATTTTATAAGTACATATCCTCAATTAATACAAATTAGAAACAATAATAAACGAGCTATTTATAATCTGGAAAAATTAATTTGCATTTATTCAAATTTAGACGAAAAAATAATAATATCAAAAGATAATTTTTCAAATCCTATCATCAATGAAATGTATTTAGGAAACGGAGGCACCGGTACAACACATGCTATTGATTTTCTTACCAAAAGGTATGGATTTGATTATAAGGGCGTAATAATCGTTGATACTATAGAAAAAGAACAACAAGAATTGCAAAAAAGGCTAAATTCGTTCGGGGGGGGGATTTTGCCAATAAAAAATAGATACAATTTATTTGGGCAAATTCAATTTAGTAATTTAAAAAAGATAACAAACAAGCAGGAAAAGAAAAGTTAAAAATGGGGCGGACAGTGGGGTTGTCTTGCTCGTTCGCAATAAACGGCATTTGTGCCGAAAGCTCATCGCTTCCGTCACTACAGC
>CANQZO010000029.1 GCA_947628355.1 Candidatus Gastranaerophilales bacterium
GCTGATAAAGAAAATGCGATTAAAGCTATTAATGAAGTCGGGTTGTATAAATATATTGAAAAACCGTGGGATAATGACGAGCTTATAATTAATATTAAAAATGCTTATGAACGTTCGCAGTTGATTTCTTCTTTACAGGAAAAAAACTTGGAACTTGAAAGATATACAAATCATTTGGAAGACATTGTAAGGGCAAAATCTGCTGATATTATTGATATGAATGAACGGTTAAATGCTGTTATTAATAATTGTGCTGATGGTATTTTGCTTGTTTCAAATTCGGGTGATGTTATTCACGCTAATCCTGCAAGCGAAACTTTATTCGGTTTGGATTTAGGTATTATTCATACCAAGTCTGTTTTTGATTTATTTATATCCAATGAAATCGATTGGCAGAGTGTTTTTTCAAAAAAAGAAGAATTACTTTTAAGAGATATTGAAATTATAAATGCTGTTAACGGAAATAAAATTCCTGTTGAAATAAGTTGTGCTTTTATTCCGCCTAAAGATGAAACTCAAGACGAGAAATATGTTCTTGTTATCAGAAATGTCAGCTATCAAAAGGAAATGGAGCGTTTGCGCGATGACTTTATCGCTACCCTTACTCATGATTTAAGGACTCCCGCATTAGCTGCCATTCAAACTCTTGAGTATTTTCTTAACGGTAAACTCGGGCAGCTTACGGATAAACAAAATATGCTGCTTGAAACAATGAAAAAAAGCAATGAAGATATGCTTGGGCTTGTCAATACTTTGCTTGAAGTTTATAAATATGAAGCAGGCAGATTAAAACCCGTTATTACCGCTTTTCCTTTTGAACCGTTAATTAATGAATGTATCAGCCAAATTGAGCCTATAAGCTCCAAAAAAAATCAAAAAATTGAAAAAACTTTTATTAATCTTGACTCTGCAGATATTTGCGCTGACAGAAATGAACTTCGCCGCGTTATTGTTAACTTATTGGGCAATGCGGTTAAATATACTCAAGAGGGCGGATTAATCGAAGTTAAAGCCCAAATTGACGGCGATGATGTCAGATTTTCCGTTAAAGACAACGGCGAGGGTATTTATAAAAAAGATATTCCCAAACTGTTTAAACGCTTTTCTCAGGGTACTCAAGAAAAACGCTCTATCAGTACAGGTTTAGGGCTATATCTTTCAAAACAAATTATTGATGCGCACGGGGGCAAAATCTGGCTTGAAAGCGATAAGGGAAAAGGCAGTGAATTTTTCTTTTTATTAATTAATGCGGTAAATTCTAAGAAAGAGGAAACTTTATGGACTTAATAAAGGTTTTATTGATTGAAGATCATACTATGGTTAGGCTCGGGTTATCTCTTGTATTTGAAAACTGCAGTAATATTGATTTAATAGGTGAAGCTGATAACGGGAAAACGGGTGTTGAGCTTGCTATGAAACTTAATCCCGATGTTGTTTTAATGGATATCGGACTTCCAGAACTTGACGGAATTCAAGCTACCGCATTGATTAAAAAAAACAATCCCAATATGAAAATTTTAGTTTTTACTTCACGCGAAAGTGAGGACGATGTTTTTGATGCACTCTCTGCGGGTGCTGACGGATATATTATGAAAGGTGCTAATGAGGAACAGCTTATCAGTGCAATTAAAGCCGTGGCAGAGGGTACTGCCTGGCTTGACCCCGCTATTGCAAGACTTGTTCTTTCTAATGTTAAGAAAAATACTTCTTCTGCTCCTGTTAATGCTCAAAAAAATACCGTTTATCCGCTTAAAAATACATACGGATTGACTGAAAGAGAACTTGAAGTCTTAGCTTTAATTGTTGAGGGGCTTGATAATGCTCAAATCTCTAAAAAACTTGTTATTACTCTTTCTACCGCAAAGGCTCATGTTCATAGTATTTTGCAAAAATTGTATGTTAAAAACAGAACTCAAGCTACTATTCAAGCTGTTAAAGAGGGGCTTGTTTAATGAGGTTTAAACTTTTTTTTATTTTTATTTGTGTTTTCTTTTTGCCCTTACTTACTCTTGCAGATGATGAGTTAAGCGAAACAAATCAGCCTCAAATTACTCTCAAACAAAAGGATGAAAGAACTCTCAATGAAAAATTCAGAGAAAAATTGCATCTGCCTAAGACTAAAAAAATTTATTATCATAATATTGATAAATCACATCTGCCTGTATCTATGGATGATTATTACAAAATGGCTGCGGATAAAAAAAGAAAAGATTTTGTTATCCCAAAGCCCGATTTTACCCCTGTCGGAGATATTATATTGCCCGACCCTCAGTTTAGAGTTATAAGATATAATACTCCCCCGGGACAGCGTAATATTGACCTTTCTAAAATAGTTTCCAATAGAACGGCAGCTTCCGCGGGGATTCTTTCTCCCGATAAAACAAAAATGGTTTATACAAAATGTTTCTTTTATCCGAGATTTTCTCAAACTTCTTCTGCAGCTTATTTTATTCCGATTGCTAATCCTGATGATGCTTATGATGTCTTATATTCTACAAATGTTATGCAGGGAAATCCTAATCCGATTGTTTCTGTCGGTATGGATGATTTCGTTGATTTTCGTTTTGTTTCGCTTTTTCCTATTGATTGGTCTAAAGATTCTTCTAAAATTGCTTTTAAAGAAAAAATCGGTTCTAACCTTGAGGAAACTTGGCAGACTAACGTTATTATTTATGACTTTAAATCAAAATCCTGGAAACGTCTTACTGCGGTTCGTGAGGCTATTATTTATTGGTGGCGTGAAAATAAAAATGTTGATTTAAAAGATTATATGTGGGATATTTTCCCTGTCGGCTGGGATAAAAATAATCCCGAAAGGCTTATTGTTTATGCTTATGCCTTTACTAAAGACCTGCCTTTATTCCTTGGTACTTGGAGTATTGATTACAACGAAGAAAAATCAATGCTTGTTTCTGCTGATTCTACTTCCGTTCAGATTGATTTAAACGGCTTCGGGCTTAAAGAAATTAAGCTCGCTCATTAAATTTATGCTTTTTCTTATGTCTTCTTCCGTGAACATTTCAAGCACTATTGTCGGATTTAATTTTAATTTTTCTAATTGCTTAAATACTTCTTTATAATTTACGGTTCCGTTGCTTAAGTTAGAGTGGTCGTCATTTTTACCGAAATTGTTGTGTATGTGCATGTGATACAAGTTATTTCCGTATTCTTTTATCCAGTCAACCGCTTTTGTTTGATGTGCGTATAAATTTACGTGACCCGTATCTAATGCGAGTTTTAGATTTGGCGAGTTGACTTTTTCTATTAATTCTAGGCAAAAATTGGGTTCTGTTTCAAATACGTTCTCTATTACAGCTATAATACCAGTTTTTTCAAATTCTTTTATAAAATCTTTATAGAATGCAGTAAAATTTTTTTTAAATTGTTCTATTGAACCATAGTGCTTTGTTCCTTTATTTCCGCTATGAAAAAGAATTGTATCGGCTTTTATTCCTTTCCCGATTTCAAAAGACTCAAAACATCTTTGCTGTGACATCTTTCTTAAAATACAATCCTGCGACGCTATATTTACATCGGAAAACATCCCGTGCAGTGTTCTGCGCCCATTAAAGTCTTTTATTTCATCGTTAATTATATCAATTGTTTCTTTTACTGTCAGTTTTTCATCTTTATATAACGGCACTCTGCTGATTTCAAGCCCTAATCCCAGTTCTTGTGCCAGCTTGGCACTCTTTTTAATTGTTCCTTTTGCGGATGACGATATTAATATTTTGTCTTTGCTTTTCATTATATTCTGTATAATTTCTGTAAACTTTTTGCTTGTATATGTTCGTTTATCATTTCTTTTATTATTAATGTTAATTTTTCATTTGTATATTCATCAATATTATAATTAATTTTCTTAACTTTTGCCTTCTTATTTTCTTCTATATGTTTTATTTCAATTATAACTTGAGGATATTCAATATATTTAATTTTTAATTCGCTTGTCAGTTCTTTTGATTGAAGTATTAAATTACTTTCCGTTTCCTTTATTTCATATTTTATTTCACTCCCGTCAAGTTTATCATTGTATTCTGCTTGCATTTGATAAAAAACAGGGGCAGTTATACTTTCTGTTTCTTTATAAAATTTTTCTGCATCATATTGTTTGGGGGCGATTTTTGCATTTTTATCTTTTTGAGGGATTTGTGTTATAAAATTAAATTCTTTTCCTTCTGATATTTGTTTTTTCATTTTGGAATATAATAATTCTTCTGTTTTTTCAAATGACTCCGTTATTTCTATTGCATTTGCATAAATTATACATTCATTTTTTAATATCTTTTTTATACGCTCTATTATTATTGGCGTATTTTCTTCATTTGAATTATACAATACTGCATAAAAACCGCTTCCTTTTCCGTAGGATATTATGTCATTATTTCGCAGTAATTCTTTTATTTTTTTGCCTATTTGGCTTATATTAACTACTTTATTATCTTTAGACATGGGTTTTAAATAAAGAAATACGCTGTTATTATCATTTTCATCTTTTATCTTAGCAAATACTTTATTTATTATTCTTGCTCCGCTGTCTTTTGTATATATTCCGTTTTGTTTATCTATTATATTTTCCCATTTTAATATTTCTTCATTTGCATCTATCTGTTGATATAAAACTGATTTTTGTAATGTTAAAAATATTCTTATAAGTATTATTGCATCACTGTCATTTAAAAAGAAAAAGTCATCTATTCCGTTATCAAACGCATAAAATAATGCTTCTTCATCGGGTTTGTCCATTACAAATATTATAGGTACTTTATTTAGGGATTTTATTTTACGTATTTCTTTTAATATTCCTATTGAATCTGTTTTTCCCTTATATAAAATTATAAGATTCGGACACATTAAGTTTAATGCAGAAATTGTTTCTATATAATTTACGGATTGTATATTATCGCATTCTCGTAATAATTTTATTTTTGTACTTATTATTTCGCTTACTTGATTATCATTGGATATTATTAATATTGAATTATTTTTCAATGCTTATGCCTTTTTTTAAAACATACCTTTTTTTCTGAAATAAAATACTACAGCAATTGAGGTTATTATTGATAATGCGACTACTATTAAAAATCCGTACGGGTTATTTCCGTATGGTACTCTTACGTTCATTCCCCATAATCCGCCTATCATTGTAGGTATTGACATTATTATGGTTATTGCTGCCAAAAACTTCATTACAAGGTTTAAATTATTATTTATTATTGAGGCAAAACCTTCCATCATTGCTTCTAATATCATTCGGTGCATATCTACCATTTCTATTGCCTGACGTGTATCTATTATTACATCCTCCAGCAAATCCAAATCTTCTTCAGTGGTTTTGATGTAATTTGCCGAGGTTGAATTTGTCATCCTCAATATTTTTTGAAGCACTATATCATTGTCTTTTAATGCAGTTGAAAAATATACAAGCGTCTTTTGGATTTCCATTAATTGAAACAGCGCTTTATTATTTGTTGCTTTTTGCAGCTCATTTTCTATATTTTCTGTTGTTCTGTTTATTACGTCCAAATATTTTAAATAAAATTTTACCGATCGATACAGTATTTTTAACATAAATTCTGTTTTATTTCGTGTATCAAAACTGTATGATGTTGATTCATTAAAAGATGATAAAATGTTATTATCCATTGAACATACTGTCATTATTGATGTGGGAGTGTATATTATACCCATTGGCAATGTATCAAAAGAACCCTCATCGGTCATTATCGGTAAATTTGTAATTATAAGTAAATTTCCGTCTTCGATTTCTATACGTGATCTTTCGTCTAAGTCCAATGAATTTCTTAAAAAGTCTTCTTCCAATCCTAAAACTAATGAAACTTGTTTTATTTCTTCTTCCGTAGGATTTATCAAACTGAACCATGAACCTGATACAGCCTCACTTATACTTAATTGTGCCAGTTGTTTATTTTCTTCTGTTTTTAATATCTTTATCATTTTGCTATTCTCAGATTCTACATATAAATTAAATCATAAAGTTTAGTTTATTTAAAGTTTATTTTGCTGCATTGTTATATAATCTGTTATCTTCTATCAATTTTGTTAATAACATTTGTTCCGTATAATTTGCTTGCTGTTCTTTTATTGCTTTATACCTGTTCTTAAATGCTTGATTATTATATATAAAAAAATACTTTTGGGCTTTGTTTTTTGGCTGATATATATCTTCCAATACTTTGGGAAGTTTTAAGTAATATAAAGACGGTGTTTGTTCGGTTGTATGTGTATATATTTTATTCTCGATACATATTAAAATCAGTATTAATTTTAGTTCATCTTCACTGCTTAGAGTATTATTTTCTTTGCCGTATTTTATAAAATCTGTTGCACAATTTTCCAATTGTTTTATTGAATTATTAAATAATAAATTTGGCAGCAGAGTATATGTTTTATATTTTAAAGCATTTGTTATATCTTGGGGAGTTAATTTCTTTTTTCCTTCTTTTTGTGCTTCTTTTAGCAATCTTATTATATTATTATATGTTTCTTTATCTATTCTTTGATTATTATTAAATAAACTTTTATTATTATTTTTATATGTTTTCCAGAATTGTGTTAAGTCCGAATTCCCTTGGGTTACACAATATTCAAATGCTTTTTTGTATTTTCCATCGCTGTTTATTATCGGGTTTATTAAAAAATAGTCAAATAACGCTATTCTCTCATTTTTTAAATATTTATTTTCTTTGCTGATATTGTATACTATCCAGTCAGTGTTATTAAATTCTTTTACTATATTTCTTAACATTCCCTCGTTTTTCGGCAGATTATAATAGTCTATTATATAATCAGAAAGGTTGTACGCGCTTATTTCTATGGGATTTCTTATTTTCTCCGAAATGATGTATAAGTCCGCATAAATACTTATTAAATCCAATCTGTTTTGATTTATATATCTTTGCAATGCTTCTTTATAATATTCGGGTTTAAACCCTCTTATGTATGCCTGCTTTGCTGCTTTACTCCAAAATTCTTTATTTATATTTTTTATATTGTTTTTTTGCATAAATTGCAGAAATTCATCTTCGCCCATTACTCTTACCAATTTAGCAACGGTATCAAAGTGTTCTATTTCATGGGCTAGTATTGCAACTGTTTCTTTAGTGCTTAATTTGTATAATATATCTTTATTTACGTGTATCTCTCCCGAAGGTATGTCAAAGTAAGCTGCCGTATAACTTCCTTGTGAAATAGTGTCATCAACTTTTACTTTTATTAAATTTTCTCTATAGCCTTTATTTTTTATTATTTTATTAATTATTGCGGTTAGTGATGAAATATTTTTTGACGGATATTGTTTTAGTTCATCAAGCATACTGTTATATGTATATGACGGGGTTATGGTTTCCGTTTTTATTTCTTTATTTACAAATTTTATTTTTTCTTTTTTTTCTACAGGTTTAGATACTTGTATGTAGTTATTGTTTTTCTTAGTAATTATTTTTTTTACGGATTTAAAATTTTCTTCAGGAGCGATTTTTACTGTCGGATGAACACTATATAATCCTATAACTAAAAGAAGAAGTGACATTAATATTAAAAATCTTAAAGATATTATTTGATTTTTGTCTGATTTCATTAATTCACTCCTGTTTATTGTGAACATTATATCATATCGTTTGTTTTATGGCACGGGGTCATATCCGCCGGGATGAAAAGGGTGGCATTTTAAAATCCTTTTTATTCCCAAATATCCGCCTTTTATTATTCCGTATTTCATAATTGCCTGTTTCATATATTCCGAGCATGTAGGATAAAATCTGCAAACAGGCGGTGTTAATTTCGATATCTTTTGATACAGGTTAATTATTTTTATTATTATTTTTTTTATCATTTTAGTATACTCTTACTTCAACATTATTTTCTTTTTTTATTTCATAGGGCAGATGTTGTATTATACAATATCTTCTTCCGGAATCTATTAACATATAAGGTATTTTCGCTTCATCGATATCCCACAACTCTTTTATTTCTACAATTACATAAGATTTTGGATTGTTTTTCAGATATGCTCTTAACCATTCTGTATCACCTATTTTATGATAGGTTACTTTCTTGTCGTAATAGTAATTTATGGAATATTTTTTTGACGGAATATATGCGACAAGTTCGGTATTTTCTGATTTCGCTTTATCCGCAAATGTTATAAGGTCATTTTCTCCGCCGTTTAAGCTCATAAAATTAAAAAATGACGGTGTTATTATAAATGTTAAAAAGAACATTAATAATATATTTGAAATAAATGTATTTTTACGTCCTTTTAATATCACTGAAAATATCCCGTAAACAGGTATCACAAAAAATATTGTTATTAGCGGAACCATTAAATATTTAAAATCTTCGGTTATCATTTTATTAATAATGTTATGACCGAATACACCTGTAAATGATGTGATTATTAATATAATATTAGGGATTAGTGTTGATATGAATATACTTTTATCGTGTTTTTTCTTTATCATATAGTCATACCAATATATTCCCGCTATACATGAACCGGGATAGGTTAGGAATAAAATTAAATATGTATTTTTAGCTCCGTATATTAATGCGAATATTAAAGATGTGAAAAATATTATTGTGTTTACCGATAAAAATTTTTCAACTCTGCCGAGTTTCTTCCATTTTTCTTTTAATTTATCCTGTGAGTTTTCTTTGAAATAAGAGATTACGGAATTAATATTTTTTTTAAATCTTGAGCCCATTATCCATAAGAAAGAGAAAATCCAAGGCAAAAAACCTGCCGCAAATATTAATAATACGTTTAATATTTCTTTTATATCGGTATTTTGTGAAATGTTATAAACTTCAAAATAAGATTTAATAAAGCTCAAACCGTTTTTATATACCATAAATAAGTGCCATGGAACTGTAATAAATCCTATTATTACTATTGCCGCAAGAATATTGCGCGGATTATACATTTCTTTTAGGCTGCCGGAGAATAAATAAATAATACTTATACAAACTAACGGAAGCAATAATCCGAATAATCCGCCCGTCATTACGGCAAGTCCCATTGTTAAAAATACTCCGCTCCAGAGCAAATTTTTATTCTTTTTTGTAAAAAGTATTATATTAGCCAATAATATTGAGCTCATTGTAAATATGCAAAATGCCATATCATTTGTTGCGAGTCTTGCAAATACCAGAATTCCCAGAGTGGTGGCGAATATAAGCGATATTACAAGGGCATAAGTTTTTGTCAGTATGTTTCTTACTGATAAAAATAATATTATAACTCCTGCGGTTGTTATAAGTGATATAGGCAATCTTACCGCTTGAGCCGTTATTTTACCCATTATAAAGCAGGATAGATTTATTATCCAAAATATAAATGGAGGAATATTAAAAACATTTTCACCGTTTAATTTGACATTAATCCAATCACTTCTTGTAAGCATATCTTTTGCTATTGAAGCAAACTTCGTTTCATCGGTGTCTATAAACGGGTAATTGCCTGTGTTTATGCAGTACATAAAAATACAAAGTATTACTAATAATACAATATATATATTTACTGTATATTTTTTTAATGACTTCATTTAGTTATACCTATACCTTAATTGTTTTGAGCAATTTCAATATATCGGTCAATTTCTTCTTTTGTATTAATTTCTGTAGCACATACAAGAATTTTATTCTCGGATATCTTTATCCCTGCAAGAATATTATTTTCTTTCATTTTTTTAATGAAATTATCGCTTGAATTAACTTCTAATACAAATTCGTTGAAGAAATCCGTATTTAAAATTTTATAACCGTTTTGTTTAAGAGTGTCTGCAAGAATATGAGCATTCTTTGAACTTAAATATGCGGCTTGGTTAATACCGTTTTTACCCAGCAATGAAGCATATACCGCAGCATTTAAAATGGCGAGTCCTTGATTGGAGCATATATTACTCGTTGCTTTTTCACGTCTTATATGCTGCTCACGTGCTTGCAGGGTTAATGTAAATGCTTGTCTGCCCTCTGCATCAAGAGTTCTGCCTACAATTCTTCCGGGCATTTGTCTTTTATATATATCTTTTGTTGCTATAAATCCTGCATAAGGTCCGCCAAAAGATACGGAATTGCCCATTGATTGTACATCACCGACTGTTATATCCGTATTATATTCAGACGGCTTCTTTAATATACTTGCACTGATTGGCTCTATGCATGTAATTAAAACGCTTTTTGGTGCTTTTTCTAATGTCTTTAGTGCTTCTGTTTCTTCAATAGTCCCGTAATAATTTGGATTTTGTATTATTAAACCGGCATAATCTCCCGATTTTATTTTATCTTTTACCGAATTAATATCTGTTCTGTATTCGGCTTCACCTGCAAATTCAACTTCAACCTCTGCTGCATGTGCATATGTTTTTATAACTTCAATATATTCGGGATTTAAACAAGAACTTACTAAAATTTTATTTTTCCCGCTTATTCTTACAGCCATAAGCATAGCTTCAGCGCAGGCATTACCCGCATCATACACGGAAGCATTGCATGCGTCCATGCCCGTTAAATCACACATGATTGATTGAAATTCATATATTACCTGCAATGTTCCCTGTGAAATTTCGGGTTGATACGGTGTATATGCGGTATTAAATTCAAATCGTGATGAAATTTGTGATATCGCTGCGGGGATAAATCTTTTATATGCTCCGCCCCCTATAAAATAAGAGTATTCTGTATTATTCAGCTTTGATGTTTTGCTGACTTGCTTTTGCGTTTCCATTTCGCTTAAAGCGTTGGGAAGATTTAGATTTCCCGTTACAGCTCTTTTATCTATCATTGAATATAAGCCGTCTAAACTTTTTTCTCCGATAGAGTCAAGCATTTCTTTTATTACACTGTCAGGATTAGATTTAAAATTTTTCATATTTATTCTACTTCTTTTTTATATGTGTCGTAATTTAGTAAATCAGAACTGTCTACATCAAAGAATTCCGATTTAACTTTTATGAGCCACATTTTATCAAATTCATTTTCGTTTAACAGTTCGGGTTTTTCTGTTAATTGTTCATTTATTTCAACAACCTCACCCGATACGGGCATGTATATTTCAGATGCCGCTTTTACTGATTCAATGGTGCCGAAAATTTCACCTTTGGCGTATTTTTCACCGGCTTGCGGAAGTTCAACAAACACAATATCCCCTAATTGTTCAATTGCAAAGTCAGTTAAGCCTATACAATAATTTTCGCCTTCTTGATATACATATTCGTGTGATTTACTGCATAAAATATTATCTTTTACCGTCATTTAATTGCTCCTTTAATTTCCTCTGTTGTGTTTTTGTATGAAATTTTTGCTTGTAATTTCTGCATTATATAATTTGTTTCTTATCATTATTTGTATTGTATCATTAATCTTTAAATTTTTATCTGCTTTAATATATCCGAGCCCGATATTTTGTCCTAAAAACGGTGCAATGCAGCCGCTTGTAACATGTCCGATTTCTTCATTGTTTGAATATATCGGATATTCGTGTCTTGCTATTGCTCTATCTAACATTTTAAAAGCAATTAATTTCTTTTCAATTCCGTTTTTAAGCTGATTCATTATTATGTTTTTACCGATGTAGTCCTGCTTCTTATCTTTATCTATAGACCAGCTTAACCCTGCTTCAACGGGGGAGGTGTTTTCGTTTAATTCGTTTCCGTATAAACTCATAGCTGCTTCAAGTCTAAGTGTATCTCTCGCACCAAGCCCTATCGGCATTATGTTATAAGGTTTGCCTTTTTCCAATATCAACTCCCACAATTCGGATACTTTTTCGTTTCTTATTATAATTTCAAATCCGTCTTCGCCCGTATAACCTGTTCTTGAGATAAATATATCTTCGTTTAAAAGTTGATATTCGTTGATATACATTGTTTTAGGCTGATTTTCTTTTTTTATTCCAATGCTGTCAAGTATATCTGCTGCTTTAGGACCTTGCAAAGCAACCATTGAATAAACATCCGATTTATTTTCGATTTTGACATCAAAGTTACCGCTGTTTTTTATCATCCATTCGTAATCTGCATTTATTCTTGAAGCATTTACAACCAGCAAATAACGGTTATTTTGCAATTTATAAATGAATAAATCATCTTCAATACCGCCGTTTTCTTTTGTAAATTGGCAATAGAGTGCTTTTTTATCAACAAGTTTTGCTACATCTTGAGGTACTAAATTTTGAAGATAATTTAATGCATCGCTGCCTGTTACAAAAATTTCACCCATGTGAGATACATCAAACAATCCTGCATTATTTCTGACATTATTATGTTCTTCAATAATGCTTGTATATTGAACAGGCATATCCCAGCCCGCAAAATCAACCATTTTTGCGCCTAGCTTAATATGATTATTATATAAATATGTTTTTGCCATAAAATCCTCTTAATTAACTACTTTGAACAAATTACTCTTGCCGCATGAATGCCCGAAGCGCTTGCTTGAATTAAACCTCTTG
>CANQZO010000030.1 GCA_947628355.1 Candidatus Gastranaerophilales bacterium
GGGTTGATGTTTTTTAGCCTGCTCAAATAAATCTCTTACCCTCGAAGCACCAACACCGACAAACATTTCAACAAAGTCTGAACCGCTTATGGAGAAAAACGGAACTCCCGCTTCTCCTGCTACTGCTTTTGCCATTAATGTTTTACCCGTTCCCGGAGCCCCAACCAAAAGTACGCCTTTAGGTATTTTTGCTCCGAGTTTAATGTATTTTTCACCGTTTTTAAGAAAATCAACTATTTCTTCTAACTCTTGCCTTTCTTCATCAATACCCGCAACGTCATTGAAAGTTACCTTTACTTTACTGTCCAGCATCATTTTTGCTTTGCTTTTTCCGAATGATAATGCCTGCGATCCGCCGGTTTGTATCATTTTTGCCATTATAAATAAAAACGCAATGATTAATATTATCGGGAGTGATGAACCTATAATCCCCATAAATGATGAATTTTCATTATTATTTTGTATTTCTACGTTAACATTATTCCCTTCTAATGTAGGAATTAGTGTATTATCATTTGAAGGAATATTAACTTTGTATATTAATTGCGCCGTTTCTCTTTCTTTACCGCCCACAGTGGTTTTTATTGAATTATCAACAGGATATGCAGTTAATGTATCTTTCCCTACTATAACTTTATTTATCTGAGCCGAACGCACTTTTGATAAAAACTCGGTATATGATAAATCCTTTGTCGAGGTTGTCGGCCCGCCAAGCATAAGTGCTATAAATATTAACACCAATAAGCCTACCATAATCCATATTCCAAATGAGCGATTTTTATTCATTTTTTATCCTTTTTTATTTTTTTAAATTATACCATTTTTTATAGAATTAATTAAACCCTGCCATACTTATCTTCATATCTTATAATATCATCTTCCGATATATAGTCGCCTTTTTGCACTTCTAAAATTTTTAGTATGTTTTGTCCCTCGTTTGCAAGTGAATGCTTTGATTTTACGGGAATATCAATACTTTGACCTTTTTGCAGTTTTACCTCTTTTTCATTTGTTTTAACTGTTGCAATTCCGTCTAATATTACCCAATGCTCTGACCTGTGATTATGCGACTGCAATGATAATCTTTGACCTGCGTTAACTGATATTATTTTGGTCAGCCATCCCTCGCCCGTGTTCAATACCGTATAATATCCCCACGGACGTATTACAGTTCTATGGGTTTCCAGTAAATTTTTATCATGTTTTTTGATTTCCGCAATTAATTTATTCATTTCTTGAAGTTGTGATTTATCAGCGGCGAAAACTGCGTCTTCTGTTTCTACTATTATTTTATTGTTTACATCAGTTACACAAATAAGTTCCTTTGATGAATATATAAACGAATTTTTTACATTTTCCGTTAATACATTTCCCTCAATAAAATTGGAATTTTTATCTTTAGAACATTTTTCATAAAGCGCATTCCAAGACCCCAAATCCACCCATTGTGTCTGTGCTTCAACCATTACTAAATTTTTTACTTTTTGTATTACCGCACTGTCTATTGAAGCAGATATAATATTTTCATAATACTTGTAATCTATTTTCAAATTCTTATCAAACATTTCTTTATTGAAGTTTTGACATACTTCAGGTGCATTTTTCTCTATTGCTTCAAGTAAAACGGATACTTTAGAAACATATATTCCGCTGTTCCAATAACAATTTTTGTTTTTTGTATATTCCAATGCTTTACTATAATCGGGTTTTTCTTCAAACTTTTCAACTTTTTTTCCGCCTTGAAAATCATCACCCGCAATTATATAACCGTAACCCGTTTCAGCATAACTCGGTTTTACACCCATTGCGGCTATAAACCCTTTTGCCGCAATTTTGGTCATTTTATTCAATGCTTCTTTTAATTTTTCTTCATTTTTTACTTTAAAATCAACAGGCATTATCACTACTGTTTCATCACGCTTGCTTTTTATATACATCAATGCGGAAGCAATTGCCGCAGCCGTATTTTTTTGCATGGGTTCTAATAATAATTGCAGGTTTTTATCAATTTCATTTAATTGCAATCTGCTTTCCTGCGCAATTTTTATATTCGCTGCGGTAATTATATTTTTAGCTTTGGTAACTTTTAAAGCAAACTCGCAAGTTCTTTGTAACAGTGATTTTTCTTTATTCAGTTTTAAAAGTGATTTAGGATTAATCTCCCGCGACATAGGCCACAATCTTTCGCCTAATCCGCCCGCTAATATTATAAATTTCATATATTATCCTTTACTATCTATACTACCACATCAACTTTATTTCTCAAATTGAAAAGATATGTAAAGATAACTCAATGAATATTAACATTTTATTCAAATAAATTATATAATATTCTTAACAATATGTTAGGCTTTTTATAAAAAAGGGGATTTTTTATGGGTTTATCAGCAGTTGAAAATATAGAGGATAAAGAATTTTCACCTAAAGAAATCAGAGATTTACTCGGTGTAGATAATTCTACTATTCAGGAGCTTTGTAAAATAGCTGACATTAAACTTAAAAGAAATGAAAGAGGTCTTACTTATTTTACTAAAGATGATGCTGATTTACTTTCCAAAGTTTCATCGGAAAACAATACGGAAGTTTTACACTCCAATCCTATTATGAAACATCCCCGTTATGTTTCAAGTTCGTCAGTTTCCAGATTAATTGATTCCTTAAAGGAAATGGAAAAATCAGTTACGGATAAAATGGCTTCCATTTTGGATGAAAAACTTGACGGCATGGATGATGTTGTTATGGAACTTATTAGAGTTAAAACCGAAAATGAAACTTTAAAATTTAAAATTAATGAATTAAATAAAGAAAGTTATAAACTAAAAAAAGAACTTAATTCTTTTAAAAAAGTTCCTTTCGGGTTTTACGCCAAAACTTCGGTTAATGATAATAAATTTTAATTAAACTTTAACTTCTTTTATAGTATTATCATCATTCCAGTAAACTTTTAAATTATTTGAGAGTTTGTGATAGTCTGCTTGATTTATTGACGTGCATTTTATTGCATCTTCAAACTTTAAAATGCCTTTATCCGTAACATTTTTTACAATATCACATAAAAGCATGGCACTGCCTGCAATAGTTGAGTCTTTATTTACAAGCATGTTATTTTTTTTATATATTTTTTGTCCCGCAAAAATCATCTCATCATCATCACTGTGAGCTAAAGGAAGCGCATCACTTATCAATAAAATTTTATTTAAGTCTTTTTGTTTTATTGTTATTTTTATTACATCATCACTTACGTGAATTGAGTCTGCTATTAATTCGACATAAACTTCATCACTTGTTAAAGCTGAAACAACACTTGAAGCGCCCCTGTGCGTAAAATTTCCCATAGCATTATATAAGTGTGTCACTTGATTTATCCCTTTTAATTCTGTTCCTATTGAATGACCGAGGGATACTTTCACTCCGTTTCTTTTCAAATAAGAAACGAATTCACCGTTTTTATCAAATTCGGGTGCTATTGTTATTATTTTGATAAGTTCATCTTCTATTTGTTTATATATATTAATATCTAATGGCTGAATATATTTTTTTTCGTGTATACCGCTTTTGTCGGGATTTATAAAAGGACCCTCCAAATGAATGCCTGCGATTTTAGCGGTATTTTGTTTTTGTCTTGATTGGACTTCTTTTATTACTTCAATTTGCTTTTTTATTTTTTCAAGGCTGTCAGTCATAAGAGTCGGAAAAAACCAATCAACTCCGCATTTATAAGCGAGTTTTTCCGCACATTCTTCAAGTTTCTCCGCGCTGCACCGCATAAAATCACACCCGAATGCGCCATGTATATGCTGTTCTATAATTCCGTTTGTTTCTTTCATTTTTGCCTCAATGATTTTATTGCCGAATTTATATTTTCGCTTTTAAATATGTAATTGCCCGCAACAAGCGCATTTGCGCCATAATCTGTACAAATTTTTGCCGTTTCTTTGTTTATACCGCCGTCAACTTCTATTATAAGATTTTCCGGGGCTATGTTTTTTATTTCTTTAATTTTAAGCGCGCACTCATCCATAAATTTTTGACCGCCAAAGCCGGGCTCAACCGTCATTACAAGCAATAAATCCGCATGCGGTAATAAATCTTTTATTTCATTTACTTGTGTTTTAGGTTTTATTGATATTCCCGCCTTTTTACCTAACGTTTTTATTTGATTAATTAATTCTAAAGATTTTCCTTTCGCCGCTTCATAATGAAATGTTATTATGTCCGCCCCCGAGAGCGCAAAATCATTTATATATTTTTCGGGATTATCTATCATCAAATGAACATCAAGCGGTATATTACATACCCGTCTTATTGATTTTACAACAGGTGCTCCGATTGTAAGATTAGGCACAAAATGTCCGTCCATTACATCTATATGTACCCAATCAGCGCCTGCAATTTCAAGACGATTTATTTCACTTTTCAAATTGGCGAAATCACTTGACAGTATTGAGGGAGCTATTATAACTTTATTCATTTTCCTCCTTATCTATCAATTTCAGCTTTATTAAAGCCTCTTTTGCCGCTTGTTTTTCCGCTTCTTTTTTTGTTTTTCCGCGTCCTTGTCCCAAAATCTCACCTTTATAGCTTACCGTTGCTTCAAACTCTCTTTTATGTGCCTTGCCTGTTTCTCCCGTTAATTTATATTCCGGCAAATCTTTATTTTTGCTTTGTGTGTATTGTTGTAACAGTTCTTTGTAATTGTAATATTCAATGGTTTCTTCGTCAAACCCTGTCGGGATATCATTATACAGTCCGTAAATAAATTCTTTTACACTGTCAGCACCGCTGCTTTTATATATTGCACCAAGCATAGCCTCCATTGCACATGCTTTTATTGATTCCTTATTACGTCCGCCGTCTTTTTCTTCGTGTTTACCAAGTTGTATAAATTTGTCTATACCGATTTTTTTTGCTAATCCTGCCAAAAAATTATCACTTACCAGTCTGCTTCTTATTTTAGTAAGTTTTCCCTCATCATAGTCAGGATATTTATCGTATAACAATTCACTTACATATAACCTTAAAACCGAGTCGCCAAGGAACTCCAGCCTTTCATAATCTTTTCCGTTTTCATTTCCCGCTTCAAAATTAAATGAAGAATGAGTTAAAGCCTCATCAGCTATCTCAAAGTTTAGATATTTTAAGCCTAAAATATCTGCCAACTCTTTTAATTCTTCTATTCTAGCTGCAGATAACATTTAATACTTTCTTCACTAAATCAGCTAACATATTAAAATCTATACCCGTTAAAATAAAATATTTAATGTAATAATAAGCAACGGGGACTGAAAATAAATAACTGTCTGCCCTGTCTAAAAACCCGCCGTGCCCGGGAAGCGAACTGCCCGAATCTTTAACTCCCGCATCTCTTTTTATTAAAGACTCCGACAAATCGCCAAGCTGAGCCATTACTGTTATTATTATGCTTAATACTACTGAGTGATAAAGTGATATTCCTATAAGTAAACCTATTATTACTCCTGTAATAACCGCAAATACTCCGCCCGCGATTGCACCTTCTATCGTTTTTTTAGGACTGATTACGGGGGATAATTTATGTTTTCCGAACCTTATTCCGAAAAAGTATGCCGCAATATCGGTTACCAGTATTACAAAAAATATAAATAACAGGAAATAAAGCCCCTGTTTAAAACTTATACCAAATAAATTTACTTCGGGACCTAACTGCCTTACTAAAAACACATGGCAAGGCATCCACGCAATAAGAAAGCCGAGGATTGTTGTAGCTACATTTGCTATATAAGGCTGGCGGCCTCTGAACAAAACCGCTAAAAACGAACCAATTGTTCCGCACAAAAGAACAAGAGGAATTAAATTATCATACCCGCTTGCCGATATTAATACCATTGATACCGAAGTTATTAATATGACTTTAAAAAACGGCAAAAAACCTTTATTGTGCAATATATCTGCATATTCTTTTGACGCGGTTATAATAAATAACAACAATAGAGCAAGCAGAAATTTTCCGCCCGCAAGTATACAGCCAAATACAAGTGCACCGACTAAGAAGCCCGTTATTATTCGGTTTTTTAATATATTGCCGACAACAGCCACTATACCGTTAATACCTCTTTTTCTTTTTCAGCGGATAAATCATCAGACATTTTAATATATTTATCTGTAATTTTTTGGATTTTATCTTGAGCATCTTTTACCATATCCTCAGATAAATTTTCTGATTTTTCTATTTTTTTAACATCATCTGTCATATCACGTCTGATATTGCGGATTGCAACTTTAGTATCTTCGCAAACTTTTTTTACGTCTTTGCAGATTTCTTTTCTTTTATCAGTCGTTAACGGAGGGAATACCAATCTGACAACAATACCGTCAGAGCTTGGATTAATACCCAAATCTGCTTTAACCAATGCTTTTTCAACATCCTTTAAAATTGTTTTGTCATAAGGAGCAATAACAAGAGTTGTACCGTCTTGAACGCTTACCTGCGACAATTGTCTTAACGGAGTAGGGGTTCCGTAATATTCAACCAAAACTTTATCTAAAATCATCGGATTTGCTCTGCCCGTTCTTATTGACGCAAACTCTTTTTTCATTTGCGCAATTGCTTTTTCCATTTTCTCAGTGCCTGCCGTGTATATTGCATCAACTGCCATTTTAACCTCCTACATAAGTTCCTATATTTTCACCTTTTAATATTTTAATAATGCTTCCTTTTGCTGCAAAATCAAATACCACAATGGGTATGGAATTTTGTTTACATAATGCGCACGATGAAGTATCCATTACTTTTAAACCTTTTATTATAATGTCATCGTAGCTTATATTATTGTATTTTTTAGCTTCGGGATTAACTCTCGGGTCATCGGAATACACTCCGTCTACCCCGTTTTTAGCCATAAGCATAGCTTGTGCGCCTATTTCAGAAGCCCTTAGAGCAGCAGCAGTATCCGTAGTAAAGAACGGATTACCCGTACCTGCCGCAAAAATAACTACTCTGCCTTTTTCCAAGTGTCTTATTGCTTTAAATCTGATATAAGGTTCTGCGATTTTATTCATATCAATAGCACTTTGAACCCTGCAGCTTACATCAAGTTTTCTTAGCGCGCTTTGCAGAGCCAGCGCATTCATAACCGTTGCAAGCATGCCTATATAATCGCCGGTTGCCTGGTCCATTCCGTATTTAGCTGAATTTTTCATTCCGCGGAATATATTTCCTCCGCCCACTACTATGGCTATCTGTGCACCCGTTTCATAGGCTTCTTTTATTTCTTTTGCTATCATTTCCAAAGGATCTTGGTCAATTCCAAATTCCTGTTTCCCCAAAAGTGCTTCTCCGCTAAGTTTTAGCAGTATTCTTTTATATTTCAAATCTTCAGACATATAACCCCATTTATATAACTATTCAAATATTAAAATTATTATACATTAATTTGAGGCGGCATGCACGTTATTTTTTATTTGTTTGTATTTATATTTTGCAAATGCAGCCTGCACAAATCCTATAACACAAAGTGATACAGCTAACGCAATCCAATAGCCTTTTAATGACATATTCATTTTACGGGCAAATATTATTGCAGTCGGCATTCCCACTCCCCAATATCCTATTAATACGGAGTTTGATACAAACTTTGTCATTTTAAACCCTTTTAATATCCCGCCCGTAACAACTTGAAATCCGTCAAAGATTTGATACATTGCCGCTATTGATACTATAGGAAGCGCAATATTAATAACTTGAGCATCTTTAGTAAATAAACTTATTAACTGATTTGGAAATAAAGCCAATATAATTCCGGCTAATGCCATAAATCCAACGCCCATAATAAGTCCGGCAAGCGAATAATTTTTTATTTCTTTAGCACTGTTAGCACCGTAATAATATGAAACTTTTACCGCTAATGCCGTGGATATTGATAATGGAACCATAAATGTTGCCGAAGATATTGTTATTAAAATATTATGCGTAGCGGATAATATGCCCGCTTCTCTGCCCACAAGCACAGTTATAATATTAAATGCCATAAACTCAAGCAATAACGCTAAACCGATAGGAGAACCGACCTTTATTAATTTTTTCATAAAAGAAAAATCAATTTTAGACTTAAAGTTAATCTTTTTAAATATGTATAAAAACATTATTAAGCCCATAAGCATTCTGACGGTTGATGTTGCATAAGCCGCTCCTCTTACTCCCATTGATGGGATAATACCATAACCGAATACAAATACTATATCCAATACTAAATTAACGACAACTGCGCCCAAAAGTATCATATTTGGGAATTTTACTATTTCATAAGCCTGTAAAAACTGTTTTATTCCCTCATAGAAATACATACCGAATATGGAAAAGGAAACTATTGAAATATATTCGCAAATATAAGGTACTAATTCTTTTTCAAAGCCCGCATAATGAATTATATATTTTGTGCAATAACATATTATTGTAAATATTAAAGCCAAAATAAACGAAAACACCAAACTTGAAAGCAGATATTTTTTTGACGGTATTCGCGCTCCGCGCATATTTGATATTATTATTGAAATTGCGGTTAATATTCCGAGTCCGAATATAAAAATCGTAAACAAAATAGCATTTGCAATGCTTATAGCTGCAAGCGAGTTTAAATTATATTTAGCGACAACCAAAACATCTGTCGCACCTATTAATGTATGACCTAAATTCCCTATCAGAATAGGAAAAGCAAGTATTAATAATTCAATAAAATAATGTTTTTTAATTCGGCTGAGCATTATCTCTTAATTTAATATATTCTTCTTTATGTATTTTCATATCTTTAGCGCGGTCGTATAATTCAACATTGTGCATATCAAGTTCTTTAGTACGCTTTTCGGCATACTCAAGCAGTTCATACAAATAATCGGGAATATTATATTTGTTATTTAAGTACCAGCCTCCCTCAACGTCAAGCACTATACTACGTATACCTGCATTTACGGTATAATCAAACCATTTGTCCAATTCATCTTTATTATCGTTAAAGCCGGGGTAAATTATATATTTTGTTTTTACTTTATATTTATTTTCAGTTTGAGCCTGCGCATATTTAGCAAGATTTTCCCAAACTTTTTCAAAATGATTAACTCTTTTAATATTCTCATAAGTTTCGGGTGAGCCGGAGTCTGTTGATACCACAACGGTAAGTTTTCCCTCACGAACTCCGCGTTCTATTGCGTTTGAATACTTAACTCCCGAAGAATGCACCCTTATATTATCACATCCGCAATCTAACAGCATATTAACCATTGGTTCAAATTCGGGCAATAATGCGGGTTCTCCGCCTCCAAATCCGATTTCTCCGCCTCCTCGTATTTTTCCCATATCGGCAAGTTTTTTTATAACGGGATACATATTATAATTCTTGCGTTGATTGAAATAATCAGATTGCTCATTAGTAAAACAGTATTTACACTTGCAATTGCATTGAGTCCAATGATTAAATACCATATAATTTATGTAATCTTCATCATCCCACTCACGCTCTTTCAAGAAAAAACACCCTTTACAGCGCTCAAGTGTAATGCCTTTTTTATTCATTTCACGCATTTTGCGTTTTTCTTTGAAAAATTTATTCCAATCAATCATTTCACCCTTATAATTATCAATAAGGATTTGCCGTCCTCCGCCCTCATGGCAGTTAAAACAGCACATCTTAATGTCTTCATAATCCACGTTAAATCCGTGCTGTATATACTCACAGCTTAAATATTTATTCGGTAAATTTTCTTTTTTAAAAAGAGCTTTTATTTTTTCAAACATTAGAACTCCGCGGATTAATTGAAATAAAATTTATCTTCTTTTAATCTTCTTACTACTTCGTGCATATCATCTTCCGAAGCAACTATAGACATTCTGAACCAGCCCTCTCCGTTTTCACCAAAGCCGTTACCCGGAACTAATACTATACCTGAAGTTCTTAATACATCATCAGTAAACTCTTTTGATGATTTATATCTTGGCGGAATGGGAAGCCATAAATAAAAAGTAGCTTTGGGCGGATTAATTTTATCCATAGGCCAGCCAAGTTCTTTAAATCCTTCTGTTATAACCTTTTGCTTTCTTTCAAATCTGCGGTTTGCTTCTATTATATATTCATCGCCTTCTTTAGAATTTAAAATTTCAGACGCCGCTTTTTGAATGGGTTTATAAATACCGGTATCAATAGTTGATTTAAGTTTACCCAATATTCCGACGGCGTCGGCATTACCGCAAACCCAGCCTATTCTCCAGCCTGTCATGGAGTATGGTTTTGAGAAACTGAAAAATTCAACAGCAACATCTTTTGCGCCCTCAATTTCAAATACACTGTGAGCTTTTGGCGCACCCTCAAAGGTTAAATCTATATATGCCGCATCTGAAATTAAAAGTATTTTATATTTTCTGCAGAAATCAACTGCTTTTTTCAGATACTCTTTTGTGCAAACTGCACCCAAAGGATTATTCGGGTAATTTATTACAAGTGCTTTAACTTTATTTTTATCAAATCCGTCTTTTTCAAGATTATTTATCACTTCTTCAAAATCGGGCATATAATTATTTTCGGGAGTCAAAGGAATGCCGTAGCTCATACCGCCTGAAACCTTTACCATTTCTTTATATGAAGCATATCCCGGGTTCGGTATTAATACTATATCTTTATTTTTTTCATCGGTAGTCGGATTTATCAACGCTCTTATCATATTTGCAATACCCTCTTTTGAACCTATAAGAGCACAAATTTCTGATTTAGAATCAAAATCAACACCCGTACGTTTTTTCATATTTTTAGCAATTGACTCCAGCAGATATGCCTCGCCTTTAACCAGCGTATAAGTGTGCATTCCGTCAGCAAGTGCATACTCTCTTATTTTATCAGTGACAAATTGCGGCGGTTTTTCAACAGGCGCTCCCATGGCAAGCGAAATCGGCGCTCTGCCTTTTGCCGTTAATTCGGGAGCCAGTTTTGCCGTATCCATTTTTATTTGTATCATTATATACGTTTCTAAAGTTTGTACGTAATCGTTAAATAATTCTTTCATATTCATCTCCAATTTATTTTTCTTCAGACTGCCAAGCCCACGCATTATGATTGTGTATGCTCTCCTGCGCTTCAACTTCGGCTTCATAAAATTTTATTTTTTTATCTTCTCTTAAAATACTTATAACATCTCTTAAAACATCTTCAACAAATTTAGGATTGTCATAAGCCGCTTCGGTTACATATTTTTCATCACACCTTTTTAATATTGAATAAACGGGTGATGAACCGCATTTTTCTATTTTCTCGACTAAATCTTCTATCCAGATTATATCATTTTCATCATAACTGACTTTTACTTTTACCATTGTTCTTTGATTATGTGCAGAATAATCGGATATTTCTTTAGAACACGGGCATAGCGTAGTTACCGGTACTTTAACTCCGAGTATAAATTTATAATCGTCACCCGTTAAGTCGCCTTGGAACGAGCAGTCATAACCTACGGGAAATTCCATTTCGCTTACGGGAGCTTTTTTATTAATAAAATACTTAAATTCAAATTTAACATGCGCGCTTTTTGACTCGAGTCTTTTTTGAACTTCGGTTAATAACCCTTTAATATCAACGCCGAGCATATTTTTTTGCGAGTACTCGCTCAATATTTCAATAAATCTTGACATGTGAGTCCCGCGGTAATTATGAGGCAATGTAACGCTGACTCTGGCTTTTGCTGAAACTATCTGGCTTTGCGCATTTTTCCGCTCAATAATAAGAGGAACTTCTACTCCGTTAACTCCTACCTTTTGAATATCTATTCCTCTTTTATCATTTTGGCTCTGTATGTCTTTTAATTCACTAATCATGTTCTTCAGAGTCCAATTCTTCCATATTATTGTTTTCCATAGCTAAGAGTAATTTTAATGCCGCAATTCTTTGTGTTTTAGGCGGTGCCGCACGCAGTAATTCAATAGCTTTCAGCATAACAGGGTCACTGTCATACCATCTGTTTCCATGCCCCGCAAACTGCTGTGTTATTTCATATATGCGTTCAATTACATCCTGTGCAACCTGCTCCTGCAAGGATATTATAAATTCAGCCGCAACTGATTTATTATCATCAGTCTGCAGTTTTAAAAGTTCAAGCGCTTCTTTTAATATAGGGTCATTATCATACCAGCGTCTGTATTCCTTAGGCATTTATATCTCCTAACTTTTCTTGTATTAATTTTATTATAATATCTTTTGTATCTTCATAAACTTTTTCTATTGAATTATTTGCATTTATTAACTTTAT
>CANQZO010000031.1 GCA_947628355.1 Candidatus Gastranaerophilales bacterium
TCTCTTGCAGAGGGGTTTTGTTATGATAAGTTTTGACAGCTCGAACCAACGAGAAGTTGGTTTGACTACAAGGACTAGGCGAGACGGAAGTATCGCCGATTTGCTCGAGAGAGCAAAAGTCCGCCCGTGCGACCAAGGCTTTGAAAAAGCCGAAGGTCAGTCCATCAAGGCCCACCATAACAAAACCCCTCTCTTGCAGAGGGGTTTTGTTATGATAAGTTTTGACAGCTCGAACCAACGGAAGCTGATCATTTTGAGCGGTTTTTTTGAAATGAATGCTCAAAAACAATTTTGCGCCGCGCTGTATAACGTTCTCGCGAAACCTTTTTCTTATCTTGAGAAGAAACAGGCTGATTATCGCGTTTTGACATATCTTGAGTGGTCTGCCATAATATCCTTGATAATAAAAGTTGGTCGGATTAAAGGCGCATGATAAGAAACAGAATCATAATAGTTATTGCCTTTAATTTTAGAAAGATATATATCCGCCAAGGCTGTTTGAGTCTCCGGCATTTTACCTTGTTCTTTAAGCATGCCATAATATTTTTGAGAAGCCACTTTAGGATCTGTCCAATATTCCAAAACACGCAATTTAACTTCAGAACTTTTGACTTTTTTAAAGGTTTCTAAATCATGATATTTAGGTTCAAGCGTTTCAAGCTGGCTAGCATTTAAGGCATCATTAACAATTTTGCGCGCCTGACGATTAAGCTCTAAATTTTTGAATTTATCAACAAGACCATTGTATTGTAAAAGGCCACGAAGGCTATTACCCCCGCTTCCATTGTAAACATTTTCTAAAAAGGCACTCGTATTTCTAACGCCGGCAGCTGACATATTTTCAGGAATTTCACGAATTTCAATAATCGGCACAATCATATAGTTGATAGAATCATACTCTGCACCATCTTTACGTTCAAACAAGGTGTTACAAAGGCTTAAATATTTTTCAAAATCATCTTTAGAAACACCTGATTGAAAATGTTCTCTAATTTCATAGGATAAACCTGAAAGCGTATACTTAGAAACTACTTTTGTTCCTTTTGCCAAACGAGGATCTGTTTGCCCTCTTCTAAAAGCTTCAATACTTTCAAAGGTCTCATCTAAAAGCTTGCTAAAATCTTCGGTCATTTCGTGTCCCTCTAAAAAACAAATGATAAACTATAGTACCATATCCACACCTCATTGTTAAGCGAAAATAGACAAAAAAGGAAAACGGAAAGTTATTCTCATTCTATATATTCTCTCACTATAAAGAGAAAAATGGACAGAAATACAAAGAAAAGCCACTAAGCTTAAAGTAGAAAAAGTTTTGAAAGATTCTGTAAAATAATTATTCTTTCTTTTTAGTGAATCCGTAGATAAAAATTTGTATGTGAAGGAGGTGTTTTTGTATCTTACCCCAAAAAATTATTTTGAGGTATTTTATGGAGATCAAATATGATATACGGGTACATTAGAGTTTCCACAGACAAACAAACATTAGAGAATCAAGAGTTTGAAATTAATAACTTTTGCCTAAAAGAAAATATAAAGATTGATAAATGGATAACGGAAACTATTAGTGGCACTAAAGATTTTGAAAAACGCAAACTTGGAAAAACGTTAAAAAAATTAAAATCTGGAGATGTTTTAATATGTTCTGAAATTTCTCGTTTAGGCAGAAATCTGTTACAAATCATGACTATTCTTAATATTTGCATGCGAAAAGAAGCTCAAGTTTGGACCATTAAAGATAACTATAGACTCGGAGCCGATATCCAAAGCAAAGTTCTAGCTTTTGCTTTTTCTTTATCCGCAGAAATTGAAAGAAATCTAATTAGTCAGCGTACAAAAGAAGCTTTGGCACGTATAAAAGCAAGCGGACGTAAGCTTGGACGGAAGTTTGGAAGTAAAAATAAAAAGCATGTTCTTGATGGAAAAGAGCACGATATAATAAAACTATTAAATAAAGGTGTGCCAAAAACGCGGATTGCCAGACTTATGAATGTTAGTATTTTTACGATTTATGAATTTTTGAAAACATTAAACCGTTAAACGCTAAATTTTTATCCACAAAAAACACTTTACTGTGCGTTATAATTTAACGAACGCTTAATTCTTATACCCTTTTTTACATATAAAAGTCAACTTTATTTAGAGAAAAAGATGCATTTCCTTTTAGAAAAATAAGAAAACACCGTCAGTATTGCCATTTATTCAATCACTTAGCATCTATCGTTCGTTAAAGCATATTGTTTGTCATTCGTCTGCAGTGACAAACAATATTTAGCTGAACGTTGAGTTTTATATGAGGATATAAAATATGGATTTTAACGGAAAAACAATTTTAATCACAGGTGGTACAGGATCATTTGGTAAAAAGTTTACAAAAACGATTTTGGGAACATATCCTGATGTCAAAAAAATTATCATCTATTCTCGTGATGAATTTAAACAATTCATAATGCAAAATATGCCAGAATTTAAACCTTTTAAAGAAAAACTTCGTTTTTTTATAGGTGATGTTCGTGATAAAGAACGTTTGCGGATGGCAATGGAAAATGTTGATTTTGTGGTACACGCTGCAGCGTTAAAACAGGTTCCTGCTTGTGAATATAATCCGTTTGAGGCTATAAAAACCAATGTAATAGGTGCACAAAATGTGATTGATGTTGCTTTAGAACGAAATGTTGAAAAGGTTGTAGCTCTTTCAACCGATAAAGCTTGTGCTCCGGTTAATCTTTATGGTGCAACTAAACTGTGCTCTGATAAACTTTTTATTGCAGCAAATGGATATAGTGGAAGCAAAAGAACAAAATTTGCTGTTGTCAGATATGGTAATGTTGCTGGTTCTCGTGGTTCGGTTATTCCATTTTTTAAAAAATTGGTTGCAGAAGGAGCCACAAGTTTGCCGATTACCGATTATAAGATGACCAGATTTTGGTTAAAATTAGAAAGTGCCGTTTGGATGGTTTTGAATGCATTTGAAAATATGATTGGTGGTGAACTTTATGTAAAAAAAATTCCATCCATGTTAATGAAAAATTTAGCTAAGGCAATTGCACCGGATTTGGAAACGTATGAATGCGGCATCCGTCCTGGAGAAAAAATTCACGAACAAATGATTTCGGTTGAAGATGCTCGTAATACATTAGAATTTGATGATTATTATGTAATCCAACCAGTAGCTGATTGGTGGAATGAAAGAAAACAAGCAATTGGCGGCAAACCGGTTTTGGAAGGCTTTTCCTATGATTCTGGTAACAATACTCAATGGTTAAGTATTGAAGATATGCAAAAATTAATAGGAGAACTTGATGCAGAATAAATACGGATATGGGCATCAAACAATAGATGAAACAGATATTGCCGCAGTAGCTGAAGTTATCGGTAGCGATTTTTTAACTTGCGGTCCTAATGTAAAAGCTTTTGAGCAAGCAATCTGCGATTATACTGGAGCCAAGTATTGCGTGGCGGTGTCAAATGCAACGGCCGGGCTGCATTTAGCAGCCATGGCTGCGGGATTACAGAGCAATGATGAGGCTATAACTTCGCCAATTACTTTTTTGTCATCATCAAATTGTATTTGTTTTACTGGAGCAACGCCTGTTTTTGCCGACATTGATCCTGAGACAGCAAATATTGATCCTCAGGAGATAAAAAAGCATATTACATCAAAGACAAGAGTTTTAATACCGGTTCATTTTGCAGGACAAAGCTGTGATATGGAAGCAATAGCACAGATAGCCAAGGAGCATAATCTTATCGTTATTGAAGATGCCGCTCATGCTATAGGTTCCGAATATAAAAGTACCAAAGTCGGTTCCTGTGCTTTTTCGGATATGACCGTATTTTCGTTCCATCCTGTTAAGACAATCACAACAGGCGAAGGTGGTGCTGTAACAACCAATAGCAAAGAATTGTATGATAAACTCTGTGCTTTGCGTGAACATGGTGTGCATAAAGATGGTGAAATGGCAAATACATGGGAATATGAAATGCGAGAATTGGGGTATAATTACCGCATGACCGATTTTCAAGCAGCCTTAGGTATCAGCCAACTTAAAAAATTAGATAAATTCAAAGCTCGTCGCCGGGAGATTGTCGAGTTCTATAACCACAATTTGGGATTGCCTCATTTGATTGAAAAAGATTTTTCAACTGCTTGTTTTCACTTGTACCCGATATTAGTCGATAATCGCCGTGATTTTTATTTTAAGGCGCGAGAAAAAGGATTGAATCTTCAAATACATTATATTCCTGTTCATACGCAGCCGTATTATGCTCGTTTCGGATATAAAAAAGGCGATTATCCCAAGGCAGAAACATACTATGAGCAATGTATTTCTTTGCCATTGTATCCGGCTTTAAGTGATGATGATTTAAATGAAATTATAAAAAGAATAAAGGAAATTTTATAATGTCACTAGTGGCGATAATTACAGCTCGTGGAGGCAGCAAAAGGATTCCGCACAAGAATATTAAAAATTTTATGGGTAAACCCATGCTGGCCTATGCCATAGAAGCGGCGCTGAAAAGTGGTATCTTTGATGAAGTTATGGTTTCAACAGATGATGTCAAAATTGCTGAAATTGCAAAGCAGTATGGGGCAAAGGTTCCGTTTATGCGCTCAGAAAAAACGGCAACCGACTTTGCCACAACATCCGATGTTTTGGCAGAAGTTTTGGCCGAATATGAAATGCGGGGAAAATACTTTGATGAATTTTGTTGCATTTATCCGTGTGTTCCTTTTTTAACGTCAGATATTCTAGTCAAGGCTGAGGAAAAATTTAAATGTTCTCAAGCAGATGCCTTATTACCAGTCGTCAGGTATTCTTTTCCGATTCAACGTGCGCTTTTGCTTGGTGATGATGGCTATTTAAAGTATCGAGAACCGGAAAATGCGCAAAAACGTTCTCAGGATTTGGAGCCTTCATATCATGATGTCGGAATGTTTTATTTTTGTAATGTGCAGAAATTTAAACAAAAACGAAATGTAATTCTTTCCAAAACCATTTTATTGGAACTGGACGAAATGAATATTCAAGATATAGACACGCTGGAAGATTGGAAGATAGCAGAAATGAAATATAAAATTTTGAAAGGAGTATAAAATGTCTAAAATTAGATTGTGTAAAAAATGCGGTTTTATTTTAGGAACACGTCCCGGATTAAAAGAGCAAGACGGTGTTTGCCAAGCATGTATTAATGAAGACAACAAAAAAAACATAGATTTTAAATCTCGGCAGACATGGCTGACTCAATATATTAAAGATAATAAGACCAATCCGACGTATGATTGTATTATCGCTGTTTCTGGAGGAAAAGACAGTACGGCAATTGTCTATCGTTTAATGAAGAATCATGGCGTAAAGAATCCTTTGTTGGTAACTGTTTGTGATGAATTTACATCTACTCAGGCTGGGTTGCATAACAGAAAAAATCTAGGCGATACTTTTGGTGTTGACCATATCATTTTCAGATGTAATCCACATGACTTTAAGAAGCATACCAAAGAAGATTTTGAAAATGAATTGCATCCACTGAAATGGATAGAACGACGTTTGTATGAAATTCCTTATGAAATTGCAAAGGCATATAATATTAAATTGGTTTTCTTTGGTGAAAATTCCGCTTATGAATACGGAACGTCTGACCAATTGGATGTATTTCATTCTACTTTGTGTGATGATGATACAAAAGTTATTTATTTCGGAGCTATCTATCCTTATGGAAATTTTGATAGCTTGGAAATTGCTAAGAAATGTGGTTTTAGAGATCTTAATTATTACAATGAATGGCAAAGAAACGGTATAAGCAGCTTTGATAGCTATACTCAAATTGACAGTATTGGATATTTAGCACATCATTGGTGTAAATTTGTAAAATTTGGTTTTCAAAGAGTAACAGATATGGCGTGCCGTTTTGTAAGAGAGGGACATTTAACCAGAGAACAAGCTTTGGCACTGATTGATGAGAATGACTGGCGGCTAGATGGTGCGACTAAAAGAGATTTTTGTCGGACGATTGAAATATCAGAAGAATATTTTGATGAAGTTGTAGAAAAACACGCCAATAAAAATTTGGTTTATAAAGACATCAATGGAAATTGGAAGCGTTACAAATGCAAATAGTGCTTAAAAAGCACTATTTGCGATTTTTGTCTAAAAAAAGTGTTTTCGAATTACCAAGATCAAGACATTCTTGAAAATTGGAAAATGGCAAAGATAAAACAATATTTTGCAAGGAAGGTGTAATGTTTGATTATAAGGGAATGTCAGAAAAAGATTTAGTCAATTGTTGCAACAGTAAAAAAATACAAAAAGGACTTGCAAAGTTTAAATATGGAGTTTGTGAAAACTATTCTATAGGACGAATTTACAGGGAGTATGCTGATTTTCCAGTTTGGAAAACTCTTTATACTTATTCAGAACATGGAATAGAATTTGATATTGTGTATCCTCATGAAATTAATAATGATGCCGAAGCAATGTTTGTTTTTTCAGAGGACAAATACGAAAATTATAAAAAAGTATCAGATAAACCTTGTTATAAAGTTATTCATCCATTTGTATGGTATAGAAGAAAACATAACATCAATCAAGATGCAGATGCTAAAGGAACGATTGCTTTTCCGGCGCATGCGACACCTGATTGTTTATGCTCATTTGAAGTAAACAAGTATATTGAACAGTTGAAAGCTCTTCCACAAGAAATGCACCCAGTTTGTGTTTGCTTGTTTATGACTGATGTGTTGAACGGATTGTATAAACCGTTCATAGAAAATGGTATTTCGGTTTATACAGCTGGAAATGCGTCAGACATTCGTTTTGTGGATCGATACTATGATATTATACGCCATTTTAAGTATACAACGTCAAATATGGTTGGCTCATATTTATTTTTTGGCATTGAGCTAGGATTATCATTTTCACTTTATGGCGCACCAGCAACATATTTTAATGTATCGGATCCTAATTTTGAAAAAGGTAAAATGACTGATGTGTCAGAAAAAGAAAGAGCAGCGTCCAAATTGTTTGAAGGGATACATCAAAATATTAGTGAAGAACAGAAACAATTTGTACTGAAGAGTGTTGTTCCTAATGATTATCTGACCTCACACGAGATGCACGAAATTTTTTACAAGGCATATAAAAAAAGAGGAAATATATGGAAAGACCTATTCCGAGCTGTTAAAAATACTATAAAAAATATAAAATTCCAAGAGAATATCTAATGGCTTTTAAATTGGGATTGAAATTATGGTCGGTAAATACAGACTTCTATCTAAAAGAAGCTGCTCAATTGTATGATAAAGGCACGTATGACTACATTGAATTATATGTTGTTCCAGAAACTTTGGACACTTTGAAAGAATGGAAAAAACTTAATATTCCCTTTATTATGCATAATTCTCATTTTATGCATGGTTTTAATTTGGCAAGAGACGATAAAAGACAGCACAATCTGAAAATTTATAAACAAACCAGGCAATTTGCCGATGAACTCAATGCTAAATATATTATTTTTCACGGTGGTATTGACGGAGAAGTTGAAGAAACTGCCAGACAGTTAGCTTCTCTGGATGAACCACGGGCGTTGATTGAAAACAAGCCTTTGAGAGCATTACCAAATCGTATGGGAGGAGGAAATTTTTGCCGTGGTGCAACAGTGGAGGAACTGTGTTATATCAGAGAAGTTGTACGGTGCGGTTTTTGTTTTGATATTGGACATGCTGTTTGCGCTGCAAATTCGCAGAAAAAAGAACCGTATGCTTTTCTGAAAGAATTATTGGCTTTAAAACCGACAATGTTTCATTTATCAGATATTACGGATATGTCATCAGAATATGATGCTCATCCGCATTTGGGAACGGGGAAGCTGGACATAGCAAGACTGAAACGGGAGATTTTACCTAATGATGCAGTTATATCCGTTGAAACCAACAAAGATAGCAAAGAAAACTTAGATGATTTTGTGAAGGATGTTGAATGTCTGAACAGTTTATAATCCGCCTAGCTGAAGAATCTGATATGAAGGCGGTGTTTGAGCTTTCTAATGATGTTCTTGTCAGGAAAAATTCTATCCGTTCCGAACACATAGAATGGAAAAATCATATCAATTGGTTTCATAATATACTGAATAATGACGATGTTCTATTTTATGTCGCCGAAACTACAGAGGGGGAATTTGTTGGGCAGGTTCGTTTTCAAAAACAAAATAATGAATGGGTTGTTAGTATTAGTATATGCGAAAAATTCAGAGGTAAAAAAGTCGGAGAATATATTTTGAAACAAGCGATGAACTATTCAGGTTTAAAGAGAATATCAGCCTATGTCAAAAAAGAAAACTTCGCCTCGGTTAATTTATTTAAAAAAGAAGGATATAAAGAGGTTGTATCGGCAAATGTTCCACAAAATGGCTTACTTAAATTTGTATCAGTATTTGAAGATGATGAGAATAATTCATAGTATTGTTTATTGTCTCTGTAAAATAGGGAAATTGTAATGAGTGCAACGTTCATCATAGCTGAAATGTCTGCTAACCATTGTGGTGATATAAATTTGGCCAAAAAAATTATTAAAACAGCTAAAAAAATCGGAGCTGATGCTGTCAAAATACAAACATATACAGCAGATACAATTACCATAGACTGCCAAAATGAAGAGTTTCTGATAAAAGATAAAGAAAGTCTTTGGAACGGTGAAAATCTGTATTCTTTGTACCAAAAAGCATATACACCCTGGGAATGGCAGGGCGAGCTTAAGGCTTATGCTGATGAAATCGGTATACCTCTTTTTTCAACACCGTTTGATTTTACTGCAGTTGATTTTTTAGAAACTATCAATATTCCCATGTATAAAATTGCCAGTTTTGAAGCTTTTGATTATCCATTGATAAAATATGCGGCCTCAAAAGGAAAACCGATGATTATATCAACCGGCATTTCCTCGTTGGAGGAAATACAAGGGGCAATAGATGCATGCAAGTCCGTCGGCAATCAAGATATTACAATTTTAAAATGTACGTCTGCATATCCGGCAAAGGTTGAGGATATGAATCTTGTAACTATTAAAGACATGTTGGAGCGTTTTGCTCCAGATGGTGTAAAAATAGGTCTTTCTGATCATTCTATGAGTATTATACCGCCTGTTGTTGCAGTAACGATGGGAGCAAAGGTTATTGAAAAACATTTTACTTTGGATAGGGATTTAGGCGGTGCTGATAGCGGATTTTCGTTAAATATTGAAGAATTTTCGACAATGGTAAAAGCTGTTCGAGAGACTGAAAAAGCTTTGGGAAAAGCAGATTATACAATCAATGAAAAAAATCGCAAATTTGCACGTTCTCTGTATGTTATTAAAAACATCAAAAAAGGTGAAAAGTTTACCTCTGATAATATTCGTTCCATTCGTCCATCAAATGGTTTGCATCCTAAGTATTATGAAGAGGTCCTCGGTGAAACCGCTACTTGTGATTTAAAATTCGGTACTCCAATGAAAATGGAATATATTAAGAAAGGAACACAATAAAGATAACAATTATACAAGACCTTATTGATGTTGTAAGGGAAAAGTTTTTGCTGCTCACCATTTGCAAAAGCCTTTGTGAATAAGGGTTTTGATGCTATAAAATTTGGAATAGAACAAATTATTGAGAAATGATGGAATTTTCTTAGCTAATTTGCAATTATTAGAACATACAGAAAATTGCGAAGAAAAAAGGATGGAAGACCAAAAAAAATGATTAGATAATTTTTGCAAACGCAAGCAAATTGATAAGAATAATTATAAGCATGATAATTTTATGCCTACAAATTATGATATGTCTTGGGATAATTTTGACAATTTTATAACAGATCGAAAGAAAAATATACTTGAACGATTAATTTCTGAATTGAATATAATAGATCCGACATCAGAAAATAACCATTATTTTTCTAAATCAGTTTAGTTGTTGGTTCTTCTTTCGGCAATGTATGTGCGTAATAATATGTAAGGGAGAATAATCAAATTGATAGCCTCACCATACCTCCTTGGAGAAGGATGTTATTACAGGACTCAATAATCTAAATCCCGTCAATCACCAGTCAAATATTTATCGTTGCTGGCACCCGGATACTTAACTACGACATTAGTTGTCCCGTCTTCCAAACACTCAAAGTCTGTCGCCTCCCCGGGCTCCATGACAATAATGTCTCCGGCTTGATATTCAACATTGTTCATCTTGACGCGTCCGCTGACGATACAAGTGTATTCAGTCGCAACCTTATGAAAATGCTGCCCTTCATAATCACCTTTTTTATAAGCTTTAACCGCAACTTCAACATCATTAGTTTTAAGCAGTGAAGGATCAAAATTGCCAATAAACCATCCTTTTGTCATCTCACTTAATTTCGCGATTTTCATCAGTCACTGCCTCCTTTGCGGTGTGAAAGGTAAGTTTCATACATTTGATAGTTGGAAAATGATATATAATCCTTGCGCAAAATTTCATAAATCCCAATTTTTTTCTGCTCAAGAATCAACTCATTATATGTTGTACTGACATAATACAACCCATTGATGTTAGCATCTTTTTCAATTACAGCAAAACAGGCGCGCACGAAATCACTTCCGTGGCAATAATAATAGCAGCCTGCCGTCGCATTATCCGAAATTGGTCTTTTCTCGCTGGTTTCAATAACAAGCCCATTTTTATCCAAAGCCACAAAACTCCACTTGGGATGTACAGACTTAAACGTTAAAATTCCGCCGTCTAATTTACGCGCCCGAAAATCCTCAATTGCCGCTTTCAAATTTGTTTTAATCAGCTGATCTCCGTTAATAATCAGCAATTCCTCATCATTATTAATATCTTCAATCGCAAACAGGGCCGTACATACGGCTCCTTTGGTCAAATTTTCAACGCTGATTACCTTGACCAACGGACAAAGAATTTTCATCATATCGCCAAGAAAAAACTTTTCCTGATCTTCTTTGCGGATAATACAAATCAAATGTTCGCTCAAATCTTTCAGTGAATCGACAACTCTTTGAATAATAGGTTTATTATGTATTTCCAACAAATATTTTGGATAAGAATGTCCATGTTCTTCAAAGTCCTTGCTGACTCCAGCCATTAAAATCACGATATTCATTACACAACCTCCTGTTGCACAGCTTCTATTTCGTCAATTTTATTGCGAATATTTTGATACGTAACATCATAGACCGTTTCTACCTTAAGCAAATGTGCGCCGCTTGCTATCGCTGCTTTAACTCCATTTAAATTGTCTTCCACGATTAAACACTCCTCCGGTTTAAGCCCCAACCGCGTAATCGCCGTATTATAAATTTCCGGGTCCGGCTTGGACTTTGTAACATCTTGATTAGAAAGCGTAAAATCCATATATTTCATCAAATCTGCTTTTGACATCATCATATCTATTGTAACACGTACCGAATTTGACCCCAAAGCCAGCTTATATCCTTCTGCCTTGAGCTTAGACAACGCATATTGGTGACAAAACAAAGGTTTGCATTTCATATAAACATATTCCATGGTATAAATCTGTTTCATATGATTAATAAATTTATGCAATCCTTTGGGCAAACCACGCTCCATAGAAAGCATTTCCAGCTTCTTTTTGGTAGGCAACCCGTCAAAAGTAACCAGATGGTCATAACGGGAAATCTTATAACCAAACAGTCCCAAAGCCTGATTTAAGGCTTCATAATGCCAGTCTTTGGCTTCAATAAGCACTCCATCCATATCAAAAATTATTGCTTTAATTTTTGCCATAAAAAAATTCCTTTGCTTCAAAAGGTTTATCTGTGCATAACAGCAAATTGTTACTGTCAAAAAAATGACTGCAACGAATTATTTTCCATTGCTCTATGGTCGGCCTTTGATGCAAATCAGCCGAAACGACGCAGACTTTCTTACCGTCGTTTAAAATATCATCAATATCACGCGCCACGAACCAATCAGAATCAAAACTATCCAGCCACACTCCCTCAGCCTTATCCAACAAGACCGGAACTGGCTGGATGTCGCTTTTTCCGGTAAAAACCCTGAGGCCGACTTGAAGTTGAACCACCATGTCGGGAATAGACATATCAAATGTAAAGTAATTGCTGTGC
>CANQZO010000032.1 GCA_947628355.1 Candidatus Gastranaerophilales bacterium
CTTTTATAATATCGTGCCTTATTAATTCAAATCTGTTGTTATTAATAAGGTGCCTTATATTGTCTTTGCTCCCCGTAAAAAAGTTATCAAGGCATATAATATCATTACCCTCATTAATAAGCCTTTCGCACAGATGTGAACCTATAAAACCGGCTCCGCCCGTAATTAATATACGCTTCATTAAACAAATACCCCGCTGTTCGAGTTAAATTGTATTTCATATAAGTGTTTATACTGACCGTTTTCTATATTCATAAGTTCATCATGCGTGCCTTCTTCAACAAGACAGCCATTATTAATAACAATAATTCTGTCAGCATTTTTGATTGTGGAAAGTCTGTGCGCAATTACAAAAACCGTTTTATTTTTCATTAAATTATCTAATGCCTTTTGAACAACAGCTTCCGATTCATTATCCAGAGCGGATGTTGCTTCATCCAATATTATAATGGGAGTGTTTCTAATCATGGCACGTGCAATGGCAACTCGCTGGCGCTGACCGCCCGATAAGGTCAATCCTCTTTCACCAAGCATTGTATTTATTCCGTCATCCAAACTGTCAATAACCTCATCAAGATGTGACGCTGTTATAACAGCTTTAAGATCATCTTCCGTTGCATTTGGTGAGGCAAGCATTATGTTTTCTTTTATTGTACCCGAGAATAAAAAGTTATCTTGAAAAACAAAGGATATATTATCTCTTAGTTCATTAAGTTTGAAATTTCTTATATCAATTTCGTCAAATAAAATTGCCCCGTCATTCACGTCGTAAAACCTTGGAATCAAATTAACTAAAGTCGATTTTCCGCCTCCCGAATTACCAACAATCGCAATAGTTTCACCCACTTTAACATCAAATGTAATATGCTTTAAAACAGGTTCATTAGGAGTGTATTCAAATGATATATCATTAAATTTTATACTATTTGTTAATTTAGGAACACTAACCGTTACATCTTTATCTTTAATTAAAGGAACATAATCAAACAATTCAAAAACCCTGCCCATTGCAACAAATATATTTTGGATAAAAGTTAAAGTATTACCGAGAGTTTTTACGGGTTTATATAAAAGAAGCAGGGAAGTAACAAATGAAGCAAAAGAACCTGCAGTCATACTGCCGTCATAAATCAATTTTGTACCGTAAAACAGAACAAAAGCTATGCCGAAAGATGCTATTAAATACATTAAAGGCGACATCCAGCCGACACGTTTAGTAAGCGAAATTGAAACATTAAAACTGTCATTAATTGCATTAATAAAATGATTTTCTTGTCTGTCTTGTATATTGTAAGCTGTAATAACTTTATTCCCCGAATATGTTTCATTCATGGTAGTAGTAATATCACCGCTGATTACCGTATTTTTATTTGAAACGGATTTGATTTTTTTTCTGATAAGTAAAACAGGTAAAAATGCGACAGTTAAAACAATTACACCGACAAGAGCCAACTTCCAAGAACTGTATAGCATAACTGCTACCAAAGAAAATGCACCGAACAAACTTATTATAAAAGTTTTAATTTGTTCTACAATCCCCTTTGAAGCTGTATCGGGGTCAGATAAATACCTGCTTATTATAATTCCCGATGAATTTTCATCAAAAAATGAAGTATCCATATACACAAGTTTTTTAAACAAATCAATTTTTACAGAGTTTGTAATTTTTAAACTGGTCCAATCAGTAAGGTAAGAATTTAAGTATCTTAAACAGCCTTGAAATCCGGCAAAAAGTACAATCGCAAACGGCATAGAAATTGCTAAAACAGTATAAGATATTTCATGCCCGAATAAAACAAGATTTTGTTTTCCTACAACATAATCCATATAAGGTTTAAGTGCAAAAGAAACAACACCGTCTAAAAGACCTACCGGTATTGCAACAAGAAATCCGAGTATTACCCTGCACATAAAAGGTTTAATATATGGAAAAATTCTTTTTAATAGCCAGCCATAGTCAAAAGATGTTGCTGCCTGTGTATTTTTTAATTTCATAGTGATAAATTCCGTATACTACAATTATATTTAAACATTGTATAATGAAAGTAACAAATAGAAAACAAACTTAACTTTTTTTAAATTATAAGGTATTATAATTAAACGATAATGGTCTAATTTGTAACAAAACTGTAATAATTGCTAAAAAATTAGCGAATAAAAACAGTTATTGGTTTTAAAACATTGTGTTTATAAAAGGGGTATATTATGAGCGGTGATGTTTTTTCAAAAATAGCTGCAAGCAATCCGAATACAAAAGCAGCAGTGGTAAGTAAAAATAAATCAGAATTTAGTCAATCAAAAAAGAGGACTAAAATTGCTGATACTGCAGTTAAACTTGCCCCTGTTATCGTTCCTCTTGCTGCAATTCCCTTAACCGCATTGGTTACTTATAAAATATCAAATAAAAATGTATCTGCGCTGCAAAAACAAATAAGCGAACTCGGACAAAAACTTACCGATACGGCTTCAGACGTAAATGTACTTAAAGAAGCGAGTGAAAAAATAAAATCACAGCTTGCAGGAGCTCAAAAGGCTGACGGTAAAATCTGGGGCGCTTTGCTTGCCGCTTTAGGCATAGCCGGCGGAGCATACAGTCTTGATAAATTAACTGATGAGGATAAGGATAAAATCACCCGAGAAGCTGCCGCAAGTGTAAGTGATATAAAATCAAAAGCTAATCAAGCATTAGACAGGTCACAACAGGCATTAACGGGAACAAACAGTTTAGCTCGAAAATATACTAAAAATTATAACGGCATTCAACTATTGACTAACAATGACGGACTAAATAAAAATGCAGGAAAATATGCAAAGGCTGTTGCTGCAATAAAATCTACGGCAGGGAAATATCTTTACGGTGAAGTTAAAATCCCCGAAATAAAAAAAGAGCATCCTGTTTTATGGTCAGTAACATCTGAGTTCGCACCTGTTAAAGAAGGCGGACTTGGCAGTGTTCCCGTAGAAATTCAAAATAATATGACAAGACTCGGTGTACAGGTTCCCACATTTATACCGATGTATCAATCTGCAGGTTTGGCTTCATTTAAAGAAGAAAACGGCAGATACGTTTATACATATAAAAATAGAGTTTTTGAACTTGAAAAAGCTGCTGAATATACTGTTGACGCATATAGAGGCGGTAAGATAACTCCGGAAAAGGTTGAAGTTTTTGTTCATACCTCTAAAGACAAAGACGGTAACAATAAACAGTTGATATTTATAAAAAATGATACATACTTTAACGGAACAATATATCAAAGCATGACTCAAAGCGAAGAACCCGAAAAATTTGCATTTTTCTCAAAGGCTGTATATGAGCTTGCTAAATTAAAAGAAGACAAAAATCTTGTTAAAGGCTTAAAACTTTGTGATGACGGCTCTGTTTTAGCTTCAATTCCGGCTATGGACGGCTTAATACTAAATGATTGGCAGGCTTCGCCTATTGCTGCACTTGCAAGATATAAAGCACCAATGGAAAACGCATACGGCCGGCTTGATGATAAAACCGCTGAAAAATTGCAGAATATAGGTATTATTACAATCGGGCATAATGCAATGTATCAAGGCTCAACACGTAATAACAATGATGATGTTCAAAGAAGTGAAGTAACGTCAAATATATTAAATACACTATTTGACAGTTATGCATATGATATATCCGTTAATGCAAGAACTCAAGCGACAGAAACCAATCCTGAAGACAAGGGCTTAAGAAATTTAGATAATGCTGTAATTATAAATCATGAAGATTCATCTTCAAATCATACAAATCTTTTAAATATGGGTGTTATATTAAGTAATTATTTCTGCCCCGTATCACAAAACTATGCTAATGAGTTAATATCAGAGGAGCATGCCGATTTATCGGGTGAACTTCAATGGGCATTGACACAAAAGGCAAAAGCCTCAGCTATGGTGGGAATTATTAACGGAAATGACTTTAACAATCTTTCAATTGAGGCAACGGCAGCAAATATTAAAAAGTTAACGGGACTCGATTATAAGCTATACGGCAAATCATCCGAATTAGCTGACATTCTTGAGTCGAGAGAAATAAATAAAGGGAAATTCTATAACGAATTTATAAGACCTCTGTCACAAAAGAATGACACTGAAAATAAATCCGAGCAGGTAGAAAAAGTCAGAAACTTAACATCAAGGCTGGAATTTGTTGAAACTTGCGGAAAAACTAATGTTCCCGAGCTTAGTGATGATGAGCTTAGAGATACCCCCGTTATTTCATCGGGCGGAAGACTTGTATCCCAAAAAGGTATAGGAATTATGTCTGATGCAATAAAAATGTTATTTGACAATTGGGAAAAAGAATTTCCGGGCAAAAACAAACCAATATTTTATATTGCGGGCCAAGACGGAGAAAACGGTACCCAAAGAAAATACATAGAAGATTTAAAATCTAAAAATTTGAAGCAGGAAGATTCAGACAGAGTTATTTTTGCGCACGGGTTTGCACCAATGTCCGCAATGATGGCGGGTTCTGATTTCTTTTTAATGCCGAGTATATTTGAACCTTGCGGATTAACTCAAGGTGAAGCTCTTGCTTTAGCGACACCGGTTATTGCAAGTTCAGTCGGAGGTATTGTTGATACGGTAAACAGAAATGGTAAAGTAAACGGTATTTTAACCGATATATCAAAACCGTTATCCGCTCAAACATTATACGAGGCAATTAAAAAAGCACTTAATGTATACTTTAATAATAAAAGCGGATATGAGGCTATGGTCAAAGATGCTTTAGATGAAGATTTCAGCTGGACTCAGCCCGATAAACAAGGCCCTTGTTATGATTATCTTGAACTTGCGGGCATAAAAAGAGCTTCACTGCCCTCAGTATAAAAAATTCTTGCAAGCAGCTAAAATCATGATTTAAAATATTAAATTATGAACTACAAAGAATTAACAGATACTGCATTTTCACTGCATAAAAATAATAAGTTTAATGAAGCGGAGAAAATATATTCTCTGCTTCTTCAAATTAACCCCGATGATATTAATGTATTAAATTTATCAGGAATGCTTTATATTGCCAAAGGTGACTATAATTCAGCCATTAAAAACATTTCAAGGGCGCTTGTTCTCAGAGAAGATTCTTATATTACTGGTAATCTTGCAAAGGCTTATTTCTATAAGGGTGAATTAGATAATGCAATTACTCTTTACAACAGAGCACTCGCAATTAAACAAACTGATGATTTATATTACTCTTTGGGAATTGCATTAAAAAAAGCGGGAGATATTAATGGAGCTAAAAATGCCTATCTAAAAGCAATTGAGCTAAATCCGAATAATTACGGCGCATATTATAATCTTGCAGTTATTTATAAAGATTTGTGCAAGTACAATAATGCTATAAATATAATTATGAATGCTGAGAAAATTAATAATACAGATGAACAATTGTATTCTTTGTCAGCCGAAATTTATACACTTTTAAAGGACAATAACAAAGCAATAGAGGAGTATCAAAAGGCTCTAAAATTAAATAATAACAATTATTTATATTTATATAATTCAGCTTTGCTTTATTCAAAAAATTCAAATAATAAAATGGCAATTGAATTATACAAAGAAGCATTAAAAATCAACCCAAATCACACCCCCACCCTTTTAAATATCGGATTGTTGTATAGAGAAATTAATAAAAAAAAGTCATTGTTTTATATTGAATGTGCTTATAAAAGCTCTCATGACAATGAAAATGTCTGCCTTGCATATGCGCATATATTGAGAAAAACCGGAAACAACAAAAAAAGTATAAAAATATTAAATGATATTTTGAAAAAAAATTCTAATTCTATGCAGGCTCAATATTTACTTAGCTTAAATATGATAGATATCGGAGATTATGAAAAATCTTTTAAAATATGTGAAAGTTCACTAAAAAAATTTCCGAACTCTATGGAGCTTCTTCACGCTAAAGCGGTTGCTCTAAGGTATTTAAACAGGACAGATGAAGCTAAAAAAGTTTTTAATAAAGTTATAAAAAACTCAGAAAAGAATTATTTAAGCTGTATTTCCCTCGGGATGATATATTTAAAAGAAAAAAAATTTAATAAAGGTATGCAGTTATATACAAAAAGAAGTATTGATACAAGTTTTTATAAAGAATATAAATGTAAATTCTGGGAAAAAGGTGTTAACTTAAAAGGCAAAACAGTTTTATTATATTCTGATTGCGGGTACGGTGATACAATTATGTTTGCAAGATATATTCCTTTTCTTCAGAATATTGCCGGAAAAATTGTATTAAGAACGGATAAAGCTCTTGTTTCTGTTTTAAAAGAAAATTATCCTAATATTAATGTAATACCGAAAGAAAAAATATATAGTGAATACGACGTTGTCATGCCTGTTATGAATATAGCCTATGCTCTAAATATGGATTTTAGCAATATTCCATATTCAAGCGGATACATTAAATGCAGCAGTAATAATAAGAATGACATATTTAAAAATGACAAAATCAATGTCGGAGTATTTTATCAGGGAAGTAAAAACGTATTAAAGAACAGGAGTATTGATTACAAGTATTTAACTCCGCTGTTTGAGTCAGATAAATTTGCATTTTACTCATATCAAATAAAGAATAACCAAAAAGAGAATATTCCAAATTTATCAAAATATATCAAGGATTTTTATGACAGCGCAAAATTACTTAAGCAGACAGACCTTTTAATAACTATTGATTCTTCAATAGCACATCTTGCAGGTGCCATGGGAGTAAAAACATTTTTGCTTCTGCCTTATATTTCGGAGTGGCGCTGGTTTGATGATACGGAATATACTCCATGGTATGACAGTATTAAAATATTTAAGCAGTCAAAAGTGAATGATTGGGAAGATGTTATAATAAGGGTAAAGTCTGAATTAATGAAATATGAAAAATAAATATAAAATAGAGAAAATGGTATACGGCGGAAACGCTCTTGCAAGAAACGGCGAATATACTGTATTTATTGAAAACGGCTGCAGGGGAGATGTTGTTGAAGCTGAAACAATAAAGATGACAAAAAATTATGCGGTTGCAAAAATAAATGAAATAATTGAGCCGTCAAAATACCGAATAAAACCCCTGTGCGCACTCCATAATGTATGCGGAAGCTGCGGCTGGCAGCATATTGATTATATATGCCAGTTAAAAGAGAAACAAAATATTGTTAAAGAAACGATTAAAAATATTACGGGAAAAGATTATGATGTAGAGCAGACAATTCCCTCGCCTAAAATAAAAGAATACAGATGTAAAGTTCAACTTCCGGTTGCTCAAACAAAACAGTCAAAAAGAATTTTAACGGGCTATTATAAAAAGAACTCGCACGAACTTATAAATATAAAATACTGTCCTATGCAGTCAGATTTAATTAACGAAATAACTGCATTTATAAAAGAAGAAGCTCAAAAATTAAATATAACGGGTTATGATGAGAAACACCACAAGGGAATTTTACGCCATATAATTATCAGGCAGTCGTCAAATCACAATAATATTCTTATTATTTTTGTTATAAATGCCGTTAATATTGAAAAATCGTTGTATATACTTGCCGAAAAAGTCATAGATAAATACGAACAGGTAAAAGGAGTCTGCGTAAATTTTAATACAAAACGAACAAATGTTATAACAGGTGAAAAAACAATTACATTAACAGGAAATGGTTATATTATTGAAGAATTGGGAGGCAGAAAATATAAAATAAGCGCAGGAAGTTTCTTTCAAGTAAACCCATACTGTGCAGAGGTGATTTTTAATAAAGTATATGAGCTGATAGAAAATCGCGCTAAAAATGCTGTTATTTTAGATGCGTATTCCGGAGTTTCCAGTTTTGGAATATGGTTAAGTCCGATTGCTTCAAAAATAGTTTCCGTGGAAGAAGTCAAAAGTGCGTCAATGGATGCTTTTGATAATTTAAAATTAAATAATATAAATAATATTGAAATAATAAACTCAGACGCTGCAATTGCATTTAAAAATATGTTAAAAAAAGGAGTTCATTTTGATATTTCACTGACAGATCCTCCTCGAAAAGGCTGCAGTATGGCCTCAGCGCAGACGCTTTGCGAATTAACATCAAAATATATTATCTATGTTAGCTGTAATGTTTCAACGCTCGCAAGAGATATGAATATCTTTGAACAATACGGTTTTACCCCTGTATACATTCAGCCTGTTGATATGTTCCCAAATACACCTCATATTGAAACTGTTATTATGTTTGAAAAACACTAAAAAAGAAACCGATAGGTTTCTTTTTATAGTTTTCCCCTTTTCCAAGTCTGTAGTCAGCCTAATCCAGCAATGATTCCAAAATGCTTGCATTTTTAATTGCAAGTGCATTTTCTTTAACTCTTTGTTTGTGGATGTATGTTCTGAGTGCTTCTCTAATAAGTTCGCTTCTTGTTCTGTTTTCCCCCTCAGCAACTTCATCTATTCTGCTTAAAAACTCTTCAGGCATTGAAATTAATACTCTGGCCATATATTCCCCTTTTTTATGTTCTTATATATATAAAAACAATTTAAAGAAAAAATGTGCATAATTTTTATATACAAAGTATTTATTTTGTAATAAAACTTAATATAAACAAAATTTACCGTATAAATCTGAAATAGTATCAATATTAAATTCGTACTTATATTCAGCAGGAATTGAATTAAATATTTTAATAATAGTTTCCGTACTAATATAGCCTTTATCAGAGATAAATTTAGCATAATTAGGGTGGCAGTGATGAAGTGCAGCTAAGTAATACGGCGTTGAACATCCCCAAGGGGATTTTATGAAAATAGGATATATTACATCGTCAATGAGCTTAACAACGGGAATATAATCAAAATCAGAATTATAATTATCGTTTAAATATTTAATAATTTGTTCGGTTCTGACATTGCCCGCGCCTCTGCCCATTGCAAAAAGAGTTGAATCAATAATCAAATCTCTGTCATTGGATAAATTAATTAAAGCAAGTGCGTTTGGAAAAGATAATTGTAAATTGTTATGTGAGTGGAAACATATTTTTATATCGGGATTTAATTCTGAGTTAATTGTCTTATATATATTTACCGCATCCTTTTCGCACATACAGCCTATTGTATCAACAATAGTAAGCGCAAAAGGATTTATTTTCTCTGTCTCATTTATTAAAAATTTTAAATCATCAATAGAATATAAATCAGTATTCATTGGATTTAAAAATATTTCATATCCCTTCTCCGTCAGTGATTTTGCGTAAATCATAGCATCATTCAAATGCTTTTTTTTAAAAGAAATTCTAAGCATTAATTTTTTATTGATGTTGTTTGAAATATAATCAATAGGATATTCACCGTAGTTAATCATTAAAGTATACTTTGTTTCAGAATTTTGATTATTTATAATAGTGTAAAGTTGATTAACATCTGAAAAAAGTGAAAGATTAGGATTATAATTAATTTTTTTTAAGAAACCGCATTCTATGAAATTTACATTAGCTTGCGTAAGTGATGAAATTATTTTAATAATACTGTTTTTTCCAAACTCCCAATTATTAACATAACCGCCGTCTCTTAATGTACAATCCAATACTTTAATCATAATACAACACCTAAAACTTTTTTAATTGAGCATAAGACGCGTCAAGCGCCTTTTTTCCCTGATTACCAAAATCAGCTATAATCATATCAGATGAACCTACGGTTTTTATTTCAATAATCTTTCCAACACCAAACTTTGAATGAAAAACTCTATCGCCTGCTTTAAAATTCAATGTATTTTGTTTTAATGTATTTTCAGTTTGTTCTTTTTTTTGCATTTCTATAAGTTTCTTTTTTATAGGATTATTTTCAAGCAGTTTTTTTATCTTGTCTTCTTCTTGTTGTCTGCGTATTTCAAGATTTTCCTCATTTTTTTTATTTCTGATAACAAAGGAAGTATTATGAGTTATTTGCTTTTTATTCGGAGCAATGAAATTTTTTCCGAAAGAAGTAACGGACTTGATACTGCCGTCGGGATTTTCTTCAAGATTTTTGTTTGATTTAATTGTATCAACAGCCTTTTTAAAGGTATAAGAGGGTTGAGAATATGATTGATATTCAGATTCGCTGTACTCTAATAATTCGGGCGGAATTTCGGAAATAAATCGGCTTGGGGGAAAATATTTATCCTGTCCCCACATTTTGCGCCTGTTTGCGTAGCTTAAATAAAGATTTTTTTTAGCTCTTGTAATACCAACATACATCAATCTTCGTTCTTCTTCCATTTCTGTTAAAGAGTCAAGAGCTCTTGTGTGCGGAAATAGTCCTTCTTCAAGCCCCGATAAAAATACTGTATCAAACTCAAGTCCTTTTGCGCTGTGCAGAGTCATTAAGGTTAATGCTTGAGTATCATCCACATAAGTATCAATATCGCTAACCAAAGAAACCTGCGATAAGAACTCGCCTAAAATATCGTTGTCATCCTGAGGAGTAAATTCTTTTGCTACGCTTATAAATTCCTGCAGGTTATCAATTCTGCTTTCTGCCGTAATATCGTCTTCATTTTCTTTAATATCTTGTATGTAGCCCGATTTATCAAGAACATAGCCGATAAATTCCGGTAAATCCATTTTATAAAATGCAGACTGAAAATCCGATATTAAATTATAAAATGCCGTCAGTTTTAGTTTAACAGCAGAAGAAAAATCTTCAAACTCATCTACAGATTTCAAAACATCAATAAATTTTATATTATTTTCATCAGCAATTTGTAAGAGTTTATCAACTGTCGCTGTTCCTATTGAACGTTTGGGAACATTAATAATTCGACGCAGACTCATTGAATCCGAGGGGTTATAAATAAGTTTCAAATAAGCAACGATATCTTTTATTTCTTTTCTGTCGTAGAATTTAAGCCCGCCTACTACTTTATACGGAACTGAATTAGCCATACATGCTTCTTCAATTGCGCGTGATTGAGAGTTTGTTCTGTATAAAACTGCCATATCCGCAAGTGATTCGGTCAATGACAATCTTTTTACTTCGCGGACAAGGTTAAGTGCTTCATCCGCTTCATCGTTTGCCTTGTATAAGTTTAATTTATGACCTCTGCCTAAATTAGAGTATAAGTTTTTGCTTATTCTCTGCTTGTTGTTGCATATAACTGAATTTGCAGCCTCTAAAATAGTTTCAGCCGAGCGGTAATTCTGCTCAAGTTTTATTAAATGAGTCTTTTTAAAAGTCTGCTGCAGATTTAAGATAATTCTGTAATCAGCCCCGCGCCAGCTGTATATTGATTGGTCAACATCGCCCACTACACAAAGACTTTTTTCTTTTGGAATATCATCTTCATTTTGGTTATTTGAATAAATAGAATTTATAAGTTTATACTGACAAAGATTAGTATCTTGGAATTCATCAACAAGAATATGCTTAAACCTTTTAAAGTATTTTTCTCTTACACTGTCAGATTTTTCAAGTAATTTAAAAGCCAAAACAAGCATATCATCAAAGTCGAGCGCATTATTAGCCAGAAGAATTTTTTGATATTCCATAAATATGCGTGCATACTGCTCTGTTCTGTAATCTCTTGCACGAGTAGCGTATGTATATGCGTCAAGCATTTTGTTTTTAGCGTTGGAAATAATAGTCTTTAGTAACTTAGGCTGATAAATTTTCTCATCTAAAGAGCAATTTTTAATAGCGGTTTTTAAGATAGAATTAGAATCCGTATCATCATAAATAACAAATTTATTATCATAAGATTTACCGTTTTCATCAATATATTCCGAAATATCTGTTCTTAAAATCCTGCCTGAAATAGAGTGAAAAGTACCAATCCACATTTTTTTTGCTTTATCTTCGCCGACCATGCGGGAAAGTCTTTCCACCATTTCTTTAGCGGCTTTATTAGTAAACGTAACCGCAAGAATTTCATAGGGCGAAACTCCGCTGTTAATAAGATGAGCAATCCTTGTTGTTAAGACTTTTGTTTTACCGCAGCCTGCGCCCGCAAGTACAAGAATTGTGCCATTTTCACACAATACTGCTTCTTTTTGTTCCCTGTTTAATCCCTCTAAAATATTTATCATGTACTTTTATTTTTTCAAAAATGTGTTATTATTATTATATTATAA
>CANQZO010000033.1 GCA_947628355.1 Candidatus Gastranaerophilales bacterium
TCAAGAATAGGTGCAGGCTCTGTTGTAGTTGATGATGTTCCCGAAAATTCAACAGTTGTTGGAATCCCCGGAAGAATTGTCAAACAAAAGCTGTTAATACAAGGTCAATTAATGCACAACAGAATCCCCGACCCTGTTACCTGCCAAATTAACAGATTAAAATACGAAATTGAAGATTTAAAAGAACAAATAGAAGAACTTAAAAAGGCGGATTAATTATCCGCCTTTTGTTATTATGTTTCAAACTATTTTTAATGATTTTTAGGACCAAACAGGAAATCACCTAATTCTGTAAAGAGTTTTACAGGAGTGCAAATTACTTCTAAAACATATTGACCTGCACTTACATGTTTTTCTTCTTTCTGATTGCACATTAGATTTAATAAATCTTCAGATGTTGCTTCATCTATCTTGCTGTTGTTGAAGAATGTTTTTTGCCAGCTTCTTCCAGAAGCAGTAACAGTATTATCATTAATAAAGTCTTCTAATTTTTGACCGTCTTCAAGTTCGGATTCAATTAATTGTTTTGCTACTGCTCTTAATTGTACATCATTGCCATCTTCACCAACTAAATATGCATATCTTGTTTGTGACATCATTTCATCAAGTAAATCTTGATATGCTTCTAATGCTTCATCTTCACGTCCGCTTGAAATATAATTAATAACATTTGCTATATTAGTTTCTATTGCTGCATCACGGCCTGCATATTCTATTTCATGACCTTCTTTTGAATCTTGATAATCATATCTGCTTTCTAAAGCATCTTCATTATAGAAATCTGCCGCGTTAATTCCTCTACCAGCCAATACACCTGCAGTACCCGATCCGCTATTTAATAAACCATAACCACCAAATGAATAAGACATAACTAACCTCCACATTTTTAAATTTTTATTAAACTAACCCACATTTTTATAAAAACATTTGGCGATTAAAAATTTACTTAAAAATCTATTTTGTTAATATTTCTTAATAATTCATTAAAATTGTTTTAAAATTATTCCACCCAAAGCACCTGCTAATATTGCAAGTAACGGCTGTTTTTTCATAAATGAAAATGGTATCATCAAAATAATAAAAAGGAATAATGACTTGTAATCAATAATAAAAGAATTTTGGGTTACACAGGTTTTATATAATAATTGCAGACCTATTGCGGTTAATAATGCGCACGACGCAGGTCTTAATCCGTTAAATATAGCATTAACTGCGCTGCAAGACTTAAATTTATCATATATTTTCATTATTGTTATTGCAAATAAAAAAGGAGCCGACTCAATTGCAAATGTACAAACTAATGAACCGATAACACCGGCAGTCGTAAATCCCGTATATGTTGCCATATTTATTCCGATAGGTCCGGGGGTTATGTTTGATACGGCAATCATATTTGTTAGTTCATCAACACTAAACCAGTTATATTTACTTTGAATAAAATATAAGAACGGCAAAGCCGCATAACCGCCGCCTATTGCGAATATTCCTATTTTTAAAAATTCATAATATAAAAGAATATAGAGTTTAAGCATTCTTGCCTCCCATAATTTTAGAGTGCAAAATTGCAGCTATTGCCGAAAGTAATATTACTATTGCGGGTGAAATAGGGAATATTAATAATACTGTCAATACAGTAAAAAATAATATATACGTAAATATGGAATATACACTCTTTGCCCACATATCTTTAACAGTTACAATTACTAAAACAATAACGGAAATTCTAATTCCCCAAAAGGCATCTTTTACCAATTGATTATCAACAGCACCGTTTAATATATTTGCTAAAAGTATAATGGCGAAGAATGACGGAGTTATTATCCCAATAATAGCAGTGAGTGCACCGATTGTTCCGCGTGCTTTATAACCTGCGAACATTGAAATATTACCTGCAATTATACCGGGAGTACACTGACTTAGGGCAAAATAATCCACAAGTTCTTCCTCACTAAGCCAATTTCTATTTTCGACTATATATTTTCGCAGCAAAGGCAATATTACATAACCCCCGCCTAAAAGCTGTATTCCTATTATAAAAAATACTTTATATATATCCCATAATGATATTTTTTTCATACTTTTATTATCACATAAAAATTCCCAAAATGTTTAATATTACTTAAAAACGGGAATACTACAATTGTAGGAGTTAATATGAATAAGGTGCTGTTACTTGATAGCCACAATAGACCGATAAACATTTGCAGCTGGAAGCGTGCACTTGTACTTTTAATGAAAGGGAAAGCGGTTAATGCCAGACACCTTAATGATATTAATTCCATGATTAAGGTTGAAAATGTATTAATACCCTTAGTAATTAAATTAACTTATGACTTGGCAATTCCTTATCAGGAATTGCCTTTTTGCAGAGAAAACATATTGGTAAGGGATGAATTTGTCTGCCAGTACTGCGGAGGTAAGTTTCATCCAGATGAATTAACACTTGACCATGTTTACCCGAAATCAAGATTAGGCCCTGATATATGGGAAAACATTGTTGCCTGCTGCAGAGAATGCAATCAAAAAAAAGCGGACAGAACGCCAAAAGAAGCCAGAATGAAACTGTTAAGGCGGCCTTATCGTCCTAAAGATTTTTTATCGTTTGAGCTTAAAAAATACCCCGAAAATCTGGTTAGATACTGGCGGGAATATTTTGAGGCTTCTTAACTAATCCGTCATAATACACTTTCATAAAATTACCCAGCTGTTTCATATCGTTTTCATTGTATTTATCAGCATTTACCAATATTAATTTTTGTTTTATATCATAATCAGCCAAATTCGGTACTTTATGAGTTTGCTCCGTTATTTTCAACTTAAATGCAGATTTTTGATATTCGTTAATATAATCTAAATTAGTAACATCATATATCTGCTTAAATCTTGCTTTTGCATTTGATAAACTGTCTGTAAAACCAAGCCAGGGGTCAACTACTACTATATCTTTATCTTTAGCTTCATCTAATTTTAAATCACTCATTGTTGTTATAACAAATGAATGATCAAGTGGAGATTGACCGCTGTATACACATTCACCGCTTTTTTTATCTATAAAATCCGTTTGAAGATATAAAAGCATTCGTCTTGAATTATATATGCCGTTTGCAGTTAATGCAGTAAGTGCGCATATTGCAGCCTCCTCGCAATTTCCCGTTTTGTTTTTTTCAACACCTGCCAAGGTGAGAGCATAAGGCATCACAGCAGAATTTGCACTTGTTCGTTTTTTTATTACCTCTCTTTGCGCCATTATTTTTGAATGTACTTTATTTGATATATACTTTGCCAAATGATGAAGCGGGGATTTCTTCTCATTTTGTGTGCTTAAATAAAAAGTATCAATATAGGTACTGCTTAACCGAGGGAATTCATTTAGGGATATGCGCATTATATCATCAGCGTCTCTGATTTTTTTATTTTTAGCACCAAATGTTTGAAATTTATTTAATTGTATTAAATTTATTTTCATACAGCATTTAAAACTTCAAAAAAAAATTTTTGCCTGAGTGATTTATCGTTTAGCACAGTGTTTGAAGTGTATTTTTCTGCTTTTATAACAAAAAAGGAGTCAATATGGCAAAGAAAGTTTTAATGGTAACTACTAATTTTTCCGATATTAACGAAGAAATACATACAGGAGTGTGGCTTGAAGAATTTGCAGTTCCGTTTCTGACATTTAAGGCAACAGGATATGATGTTACAGTTGCAAGTCCAAAGGGATGTGTTTCTCCGATTGATGAAAACAGTTTAAACTGCTCTAATCCGATGGAGTGGGATGATGCGGCAAAATATCTTAAAAATACGGCAAAATTATCCGATGTTGATTATAAATCTTTTGACGCTCTGTTTTTACCGGGCGGACACGGACCGATGTTTGACCTTGCTCATAATGATGATTTAAGAACAATTGTAGAATATATGTATATATATGATAAAATAATAGCTGCCGTTTGCCACGGAGTTGTCGGTTTAACTTATGCGTTTGATTGCAAAGAAAATCCGATATTAAAAAACAAACAAGTTACTGCTTTTACAAATAAAGAAGAACAAATTGTAAAAATGTGTGAATTTATGCCTTTTTCACTTGAAGATAAAATCAAATCACAAGGTGCTGTTTTTATAGCTGATAAACCTTGGAGCGAACATGTTGAAATCAATTGCAACCTTGTAACCGGACAAAACCAGCAATCTGCACTTTTGGCGGCAGAGGGAGTTATATCATTACTTTAAATAGAAATCCGCGTTAACGTATACTCTTATCTTTACTTTGCCTGCTTCAACGGGAGTAGAAACTTCCGCCGTTTCAACAGCGCCGTCGGCAAGCATTGCCTTTGCATAAAATCTGCCGTTAGATACTGCCATATCTGTAGAGCAGGACGCATTTATATGTTTTATGCCCTCAACCGAACTTCCCGCAGCTTTTGCTATTGAATCCGCCTGTGCTTTTAATCCCTTTAACAATTCGGGATACATTGCATTACATATACTTTCATCGTTTTCGTACGAATAATAAAGTCCCTCAGTCCTGTTTGCACCGTTTGCTATAGCCGTATCAATTAACTTTGCTATTTTTGTTGTATCTTTTGTTTCTACGACAACGGAATTTACCGCACTGTAATTTTTTATTGTTCTTTTCCCGCTTGATGTTGTTGTATATACGGGACGAACCGAAAAATTATTTGTTTTAATTACATCTGTTTGTTCTGTTGTTAATTCTTTTAAAGCGTTTATTATTTTAGATGATATTTCATTATTTGCAGAAGCAGCTTTTTGTGCGGTTTCTGCGGTATTTTCTACGGCGAATGTGACTCTTGCTATATTAGGCTCTATTTCCTTTGTCTTAGAAGCATTTAATGATATAAAGCCTGCTTCTTTTTTTATTCCCGTATCGGAAGCATTAACGCATGCACCTGTTAATATCAAAATTCCAAACAAAACCGCAGATATTAATTTTTTATTCATATTAATTTCTCATTTCTTTTTTTTCATTTAATTCATCAACCTCGGATGTTTTTACTTCACTATCCGAATCTTCAATTTTTTTACTCATAATTTCAAATTCTTTGAATTGATTTAATTGAGAATTTTTTGCGCGTTCGAGAATATCTTTTATTTGCTCTCTTGACAGACCTTGACTAACTCCGAAACCGATTAACGGACGTCTGTTATTCAAAGCATATAATGAAAGTGCAATTATTGCCCATAAAACAATTCCCTGATATATATTTATAATGGAAACATAATCGGATTGCTGAAATCCAAAATTCCATAACTTCATGCAAACCCAGCCCGGAGATATTACAAATCCCGCAATAAGACCAAGCACTACAAAAACGGCAGTTATTATACCGCGTACTCCATTTATGGTTATTATTTTATAATTTTTATTCATATAAGTTATTCCTTGAAAAACAAATTAAATTCATTTTCTGACAGTATTATAACACCTAAATCAGACGCTTTGTCAAATTTTGAACCCGGGTTTTCTCCAGCCAAAACATAAGAAGTTTTTTTGCTGACACTGCCCGATACTTTTCCGCCCGCTTTTTTTATTCTTTCTTCAAACACGCTTCTGGGCTGAGAGAGAGTTCCCGTTATAACAAAGGTTTTACCGTCAAATATATTTGAAGTTTTCTCATACGCACTGCCTTGCGGTTTTACACCGTAATCTTCAAGTTTATTTAATATTATTTTATTATTTTCATCATTAAAAAACTCAACAACACTCTTTGCTGCCTTATCGCCTATCCCGTCAATTTTAATCAAATCTTCAATTGAAGCATTTTTTATACTTTCAAGTGTCGGGAACTCGTTTGCTATGAGCTCTGCCGTTTCTTTGCCTATTAATTTTATACTTAAAGCCGTTAAAAATTTTGTCATTGAGGGATTTTTTGTTCCTTGAATTGCACTGTAAAGATTATCTGCCGATTTTTCCTTTATCAAATCAAGTGTCATAAAATCGTCAACGGTTAATTTATATAAATCCGCAAAATCATTTATCAAGCCTTTTTCATAGAGTTTTTCAACTATTGATTCACCAACCCCGTCAATATCCATAGCTTCTTTAGAAGCCCAATATTCAATTCTGCCTTTTATTTGCGCCGGGCAATCAAGACTATTAGGACAATACAGAGCCACTTCATCATCGGTTTTAACAAGCTCGGCTCCGCATGAGGGGCATTTATCGGGCATTGAATATACCCCCATATCTTCATTTTCTCTTTTTCTAATTACTTTCGGGATTATTTCGGCAGCTTTTTTTATTAAAACTTCATTTCCCTTATTAATTCCGAGCCTTTGTATTTCATCAAAATTATGCAGACTTGCTCGTTTTACTACAGTTCCCGCAAGTTTTACGGGTGTTAATATCGCAATAGGAGTTACCGCACCTGTTTTGCCTACGCTTAACTCAACATCCTCAAGTTTAGTCCAAACTTCTTCGGGAGGGAACTTAAATGCCGTAGCCCATTTTGGTGCTCTTGAAGTGTAACCGAGCTCATTTTGTTTGGAAATTTCATTAATTTTTATAACCATTCCGTCAGTTGCATAGTTTAAGTTAAACCTTTGAGTTTCCCAGTACTTACAAAGCTCAATAACCTCATCAATTCCTTTTACGAGTTTATAATTAGGATTAGTTTCAAACCCGAGTTCTTCAAGCAGTTTCATTCCCTCATAGTGAGTTTTAATTATATTTTTATCCTCGGGAAGCGCCGTATAAGCGAAAAAATGTAAATCTCGTTGAGCTGTTATCTTCGAATCCAATTGTCTTAAAGAACCCGCAGCTGCATTTCTCGGATTTGCAAATTCTTTTATTCCCCTCTCTATATTTTCTTCATTAAGTCTTTCAAATGAAGAAACGGGCATGTAAACTTCTCCCCTAACATCAATACTTATTTGTTTTGAAAGTTTTTGCGGAATTGATTTAATTTCTTTTATATTTTGAGTTATATTTTCACCCGCAATACCGTTGCCTCTTGTAGCACCTAAAATCAATTCACCGTTTTTGTATGTAAGAGCACAAGATAATCCGTCAATTTTCAATTCAACTACTAAAGAAAGTTCATCCTCCTTTGTGTATTCTTTTTTAACTCTTTCATACCATTTCCTTAAATCATCATAGTTATTAGAGTTATCAAGACTGTACAATCTGTACTTATGTACAACTTCTTTAAACCCCTCAGCAGCTTTACCGCCCACCTTTTGAGTCGGACTGTCCGCCGTTTTTAATTCGGGATACTCCGCTTCAATTCTGTTTAACTCACGAAACAACTCATCATATTCAAAATCGGTTATCTTTGGAGCATCTTCAACATAGTATGCTCTGTTACTTTCTTCAATTATTTTTTTTAATTCCGAAATTCTTGCTTTTGCTTCCTGATAGTCCATTTTCTTTCCCCGAAATTCACACAAGTTAATAAAATTGTACTGATAGTTATTTCATTTTATAATAAAAATAATATGTCTATTATAAAATTTGTTAAAAAATTTAAGAAAATAAACAGAACACTTTTTACTACGCCGTCACATTCTCAAGGAGCAGGCGCCGCGCCCGAAATTGCTTCTTTGCTCGGACGTAAGTTCTTTTCATGCGATTATTCGGAAGCTGAGGGGTTTGATAATCTTTCTAACCCGATTGGCATTATTAAAGTTGCACAAGACAATGCCGCAAAAATATATAATGCAAAATCAGCATTTTTCCTTACTAACGGCTCAACTTCAGGTATTGTTGCCGCCATGAATGCCATTTTAAATCGTAATGATAAAGTTCTTATAAGCAGAAACTGTCATAAATCCGTTTATAACGGACTGGTTATTACAGGAGCGGTTCCCGTATGGTTTATGCCATACTATAACAGAGATTGGGGTATTTACGACCCAGTTAATATTGATTATCTCGACGAGATGCTCAGAAAAAACAAAGATATTAAATTATTTATTATGACTAACCCTACTTACGAGGGAGTAATTTCTGATGTAAACAGAGTTGCAAGCGTATGTAAAAAATATAATGTAAAATTGCTTGTAGATGAAGCACATGGAGCTTTATGGAATTTTCATAGAGCACTTGGTGTTCCCGCAATTCTTGAGGGCGCGGATATTGTTGTTCAATCTCTGCATAAAACTGCAGGAGCGCTTAATCCATCTGCAATTTTGCTTATCGGAAACGACTCGGATATAAATCCAAAACAAATTCAAGAGTCGCTTAATCTTATAACAACTACATCTCCGTCATATCCGTTATTAATGAATATTGAGGGAACAATTAATTATTTGAATTCCGAAAAGGGCAGAAGTAAAATTACAGAATTGGTTAAAAATGTTAACAGGCTTGTCAGAACCTTGCGTGATATTCCTAATTTGGAAGTATATTCCTATAACAATGATGTAACTAAAATTCTTGTTAAACTTACAAACATATCAGGATTTGAATTATCTGATATTTTATTTGAAAAATATAATATAGAAGATGAACTTGCAAATGAGAAATCCGTACTGTTTTTAACGGGGTTAGGCACAACAAAAAGCAAGTTAAAGAAACTTGAAAAAGCACTTACCGAAATATGCTCAAATAATATAAAAATTACGGAATCCCAAGAAGATACCAACTTGATGTATACCGTTGAGCCAAGAGTTAAATATACCCCCGCACTTGTATGGAATAAACCATACCGCGAAGTTGAACTTAAATATTCAGTATCACGCGTTGCAATGGAAGTTATAACAAATTATCCGCCGGGAATACCTGTTCTTCTGCCGGGTGAAGTTATTAAAAAAGAACATTTGGATTTCCTTAAAGACAGAAAAAAAATAAAGGTGCTTGCTTAATGGCTTTTTTTAATAAAAGTGAATATTTAGACTGCCATTTTATGAAGCATTCGCTCCATTTCTTTCATGACTCAATAAAAGCATGCTGCACCAATGCTCAAGGTCCTGTTTTTTACCCGAATTACTCGGGCGGTGCAATTGATTGGAATTATATTTATGACGTCAGAAAAAAATATATAAATGATATAAACTCCTTTTGGAATAAAAAAACTATTCCGGAATGCTGTAAAAAATGCAGCGAGCTCAATTTATATAAATCCAAAAATAAAGTAAACAGCTTTGAAAATATCATAGATACCGTATATTTCCACCACAGTATGTCTTGCAATGCAAAATGCGTTTATTGCTGCTATCGTGAACTCAGTAAAGGTTTTAACTATAAAGTCATGCCTGCGGTTAAATCTTTAATTGACAATAAAATTTTATCAAAACACGCTTCCATATACATGAGCGGAGGCGAAATTACCATTAATCCCGAGTTTGAAGAATTACTATACCTGCTTATTAACTATCTTGACTCAAAAATTGAAATTCTGACCTCGGGGATTAAATACTGTAAATCAATTGAATCCGCATTTAAGGCTGACAGGTGTATGCTTATTATTTCTCCTGACTGCGCAGACAGAGAAACTTATAAAAAAATCAAACAGGCAGACTGTTTTGATGAACTCGTTAATAACTTAAAAACATACATAAGTGCCTGCGAAAACGCAAAAAATAATATTATATTAAAATATATTATTGTTGATGATATTAATGATAATAATGAGGAAATTGAAAAATTTATTAAATTGGCAAAAGATTTAGGTATTAAAAATGTCAGAATTGATATAGATTACGAAAAATATAATATTGATAACTATGAAGCAATCCCGCAAAAATATTATGAATTAATTTTATTCTTTAATCAATTATCAAAGGAAGCAAACTTAAATGTTCAGCACTGCAACCAAGTTGATTTTATACTTTCTAAGAAAAATAAGAGTTAATCATAATGCTCAAATTAATATCATTTGTAATATTAAGAATACTATCTAACCCCATTGCAAACGTATTTCAAAAAAAATTATCAAGCAGCAATTCTTCATTAACAATAAATTTATACAGCTACCTTTTTTTAAGCATAATATCTTTGCCATTATTAAAGGGTGTTACATTAGCAAATTACAACATATCCTTTTGGCTGACCGTATTTACAGCGGGATTATTATGTTCACTCGGAACATTATGCGCCATAAAAGCAGTGAGTATAGGCGAATTATCCGTAATGGGACCTATAAACTCATATAAATGCGTAATAGGCTTTTTGGCTTCACTCTTTTTATTAAAAGAAATCCCCTCAGTTTTAGGATTTATCGGAATGGCACTTATAGTTTGGGGAAGTAAATTTGTATTTGAAGACTGCAATGAGGGATTTTCCTTAAAGCTGTTTAAACGAAAAGATATTCAATACAGACTTTTAGCACTGCTGTTAACGGGAACGGAAGCAGCTTTGTTAAAAAAAATAATAATTCTTTCTTCCGTTAAAATTTGCTTTATATTATGGTGTTTCATCGGCTTATTTTGGACAATTATTCTTATATGCATTACAAGAAAGAAATATAAACTTAACACATATAAAGATTTGGCAGAGTGCGTATTGATTGCAATATGCCTTGGAATAATGCAATATTCAACAAATTATGTATTCAAGTATATAAATGTCGGCTGCGCATTAGCACTTTTTCAGCTTTCCTCTGTTGTTACGGTTATCTTCGGATATAAAATCTTCCACGAACAAAACCTTATAAAAAAACTGATTGGAAGCGCAATTATGATTTTAGGTTCTTGCTGTATTTTAATTAAATAATTTACTGATTATTATTCTGTAATAAGGTTTCACAAGCGGATATTATTGACTCATAAAGTTCAATTCTTAAATCAAAATCAGTATATCCCGAAATACTTAACAATTCTTTGTCAGAATTAAGAGCATTTTGATATGCTTCTTTTTCATTTTGAGATTTTAATTTTATAAAATCAATAATCAATTGTTTATCAACACTATTGCCCAGACTTTTAACACTATTTTCTATTAAGTTTATAAAATAAGTTTTTGAACTTGAACGCTTCTTCTTCATAAAAATGCTGTTTAAATCATTTTTAAATTTTGAAACTTGTTTTGGTAAAGAACCTAATTTATCTTTTGCTCCAAAAGCAAGTGTCATAAGTGCATCATTTTCTACTTTGTTATAAATACCATTTGCGGCTTTTAATGTATTAATTGCTTTTTCCGGATTATTTATTTTGGCAAAATATTGATTATAAAAATCCTCATAAGATAAATGATTAGAAGTTTCATTTTGCATAACATGTGTACATTCATGCAAAATTCTGTCTAAAAAAATAATTTTACCATTCCTATCATTAGTATTTGGAATAACCACATAAATTTTTTGTGGTAAAGATTTTGCAACTAATTGCCCTCTGTCATTAACGAAAAAAGAAACTTGTTGCTGCGTGTATCCCGTCGTATACGAATGCGTATTGTTATTATGAGGAAGATTTTTATAATCATCAAAGGTTGTAGACGGTGAATATTTTTGAATAATTCTTTCTATTGATTTTAAATCAAATCCTGCCCCATTCATAATTAAATCTGTCATTTCCACTTTTAGTGCATCAAATTGCGGGTTTTGAGAACTGCCTTTAAAATTTATATTATTTGATTTTATAAAAGTATCTTGAATTAAATTCAATCGTGCATTCTTGTTTGTATAAGACTTAAAGATATTTATGCCAGAACAAATCGCAGATATTTTCATATTTTTCCTTTCTATGCAGAAAATAAAGAAGGTAAAAAAATAAAATTGCTCAAAATAAAAGTAAATGTTACGATTGTAAATGGCAAACACTAAAAAAACGCCCGGCGCGATTGTCTTGCTCGTTCGCATTTAACGGCATTACGTGTCGAAGGCTCTATGCCTCCGCCACTCCAGCCTCAGCTCACTCGCGCTCGAACGTTAGAAGGCTCCGCCTTGCGTTCTCATCGCACCAATT
>CANQZO010000034.1 GCA_947628355.1 Candidatus Gastranaerophilales bacterium
CTCTACGGGCCCTGCAACTGCTATCCCCGCATTGTTTATTAAAACGTCAAGTTTATCCGTATTTTTAATTATAAACCAGAATGCCTTATCAATACTTGATGATTTTGTAACATCAATATAAACCCCTGTTATATTTTTATTCAGCTTTTCAAGTTGAATTTTATCAGACTTTTTTCTGACTCCCGCAAAAACTTTATGCCCTTTTTCTGCAAGAGTCTTTGCTATCTGCCTGCCTATCCCCGATGAAGCCCCCGTTATTAATATTGTTTGTTGTTTTTTCATAAACTTATTCTTATCACAAAATTTTGCTATAATCAATTTATGACACTAAAAAATAATTTTACCATAGGACGCAAGGGCGAATTAATTGCGTCGGATTATCTTATAAAACGCGGTTATAAAATAATACAAACAAATTGGCATTACTCTAAAAACGCTGAAATAGATATTATTGCCGAAGAAAATAACTGTCTGGTTTTTGTTGAAGTAAAAACAAGGACAAATTTAAACTACGGTCACCCGTTTGAAGCCATAAGCAAAGCTAAAGTTCAAAAAATACATTCGGCAATTTTAGCGTATCTTTCTCAATCAGATAAAAAGTACGCTTCATACCGCTTTGACGGAATTGCAATTATCGGATTAAATAATCCTAAAATTGAACACTTGAAAAATTTAGGGCAATATTAGCACCAATCAGCCAAATCACCGCAGCATAATACTTTTTCAAGTTCGGGGATAACATCCGATAACGTCATTTCAAATGTTATAGGTGTAATTGATACTTTATTCCATCTTAGTGCATTTATATCGGAATCATCATTTTCACACTGTTTTATTAATTCGCCTGCCATCCAGTAATAAACTTTTCCTCTTGGGTCAACTCTTTTATCGTATTCATCCGTGAACATTTTTCCGCCGAGTCTTGTTATTGCAACTCCCGCCAAATCATCAGGCATTAACCCCGGTACATTTATGTTTAATATTGATTTTTTGGGGAAATTAAATTCTTTTACTTTATGAACAAATTTTGCCATAAAACAAGCTACATTTTTAAATAATTCAGGTTCACAAGACATACTTGCAAGTGATACGGCAATACTCGGATACCCCATCATAGCACCTTCCATTGCACAGCTTACCGTTCCGGAATATAAAATGTCACTGCCCAAATTCGGCCCATGGTTTATTCCCGATATAATTAAATCGGGCTTTTCATCATCATTAAGTATTGCATTAATACCAATTTTTACACAGTCACCCGGAGTTCCGCTTGTCACCCATATTCTTTTTGCGCCGAATTTTGACTCCAATTCCCCAACTCTTATAGGAGTATGAAGCGTAAGTGAATGCCCCGCCGCACTTCTTTCCCTGTCGGGCGCTATAACATATACATCATGTTCCTTGCTTAATTCTATGGTCAGAGCTTTTATTCCCTCTGCCATAACTCCGTCATCGTTTGATAATAATATCTTCATATAAACCCCTTTTTCTGTGTATATTTTCTAAATGCCCGATAATATATTTTTTTTATCAATATTATCTCTTATTTCAACTGATTTTTCTCCGTTTGGCAGAATAATCTTTAACCGGCCCTCCGTAACCTTTTTATCGCCCCGCATTATATTATAAAATAATTCTTTATCAAAAACTTCCCTCATTTCAATTAAAAGTCCGTAACTTCTTAACAGATTAACAGAGCGCTCATAATATTCTTTTGTAACGGTACTCAATTTTAACGCTAAATCAAAAACCATTTTTATTCCGATTGAAACAGCCTCGCCATGAGTATATTTTTTGTAATCAGTTATATTTTCTATTGCATGAGCATAAGTATGTCCTAAATTTAAAATAGCTCTTAACCCTTGTTCTTTTTCATCCGCATTAACCACGGCACTTTTTAATGAACAGCATATTTTAATTAATTCACAAAGAGTTTTATCATCTCTTTTTAATATGTTTTCGCGATTATTTTCCAAGAATTCAAGAAAATTATATTTTTCGCCCGCTCCGCAGTTATTTTCCATAAAGGCATATTTTAAAACTTCTCCGAGCCCCGTTTTATACTGCCTTTCATCCAAAGTTTTTAAAACTGCCGTATCAGATATAACTGCTTTAGGCTGATAAAAAGCGCCGAGCATATTTTTACCCAGCCTGTGATTGACAGCAACTTTTCCGCCTACGGATGAGTCAACCTGCGCTAATAGAGTAGTCGGGATTTGTATAAAATCTGTTCCCCTGCGGTATATGGAAGCGGCAAATCCCGCCATATCACCTATGACTCCCCCGCCTAAGGCTATTATTGCGTCAGTGCGCTCAAGTTTCATTTCAAGCGCTTTATCCGTAATTTTAATTAAAGTTTCCATGTTTTTATATATTTCGCCGTCAGCAAGAACAATAAATTCAGAATTATCAAAACATAAAAATTTTCCGTACAAAGGATAAACAGTTTCATTTGTAACTATTAATATTTTTTTAGCCTTTGTATGTTTTAAAATAAACTCCCTTGCGCTTTTAAGCAAATTTTCACCGATGTATATCGGATATGAATATTCGTTTTTTGCGCTTATTTTTACATCAAGTTTATCCATTATTTATTCCCGTTAAAATTTCATTTACTGTATCATCTATGGTTTTATCTGTCGTATTAATTACCAAATGAGCTTGATTATATTTGACTTCGCGTTCATTTAATAAATTACTCAGTTTTATTTTAACATCATTCAAATTTAAAAGCGGACGCTCGTTATTATTTTTTACACGCTCATATAATGTATTTATATCAGATTTTAAATATATTACAAAGGACTTTTCCCTAAGCAGATTAATATTTTCATCGCGAAGAACAATACCTCCGCCCGTTGAAATTATTAAATTAGAACTGTCTAATCCGGTGTCGCACTTTGCCGCCGACTCATCGTCGCCGTACAAGTGCTCACTTTTTAAAGTTGCCACTCCAAAATTTCGCTCACTTTCCTTATCGCGAAATTTTCTCGGACAGTCTAACAAATCATTTAAAACTTTTGTCTCAAGATTTCTGAAGTATTCCTCTCCGAACCGCTCAAAAATTCTATTTATGCTCGTTTTTTCAAGTTTAACTATAATTTCATCGATATCAATATAATCAAATCCGATTAGTTTTTCTGCTAATAACTTTCCGATTGTAGATTTTCCCGCTCCCGGCATGCCTATTAAAGATATATTCATAAACTACCTTTCGGAAATTCTTTTAACGTAAAAATCATAACTGTTTTTCATTTCAAAAATACTGTCATGCGAAAACTTTTCAAGCATGGCATTAGCAAGAACAACTGCGCACATAGCATCAGCGACAACAGCGCATGCGCTCACAGCGCAAGTATCCGAGCGCTCAAAATGAGCTTTTACGCTTTCTTTTTTATCAACAGCAACTGAATTTAACGGTTTAAGCATAGTAGGTATTGCTTTCATTGCGGCAGTAATAACAACATCTTCACCGTTTGTCATACCTCCCTCTATTCCGCCTGCATTATTGGTTTTTCTGTAATAATGACCGCTTTCATCAATAAAAATTTCATCATGAGTATTAAATCCGCTTATATTTGCACAATTTTTTCCCAATCCTATTTCAACCGATTTAACGGCAGGAATACTCATAACAGCTTGTGCAAGCTGGCCGTCGAGTTTCCTGTCCCACTGAACATGAGAACCTAAACCAACAGGCAAGCCTCTAAATACTACTTTAACAAGCCCGCCCAATGTGTCGCCATCATTTTTAGCTCTGTCAATTTCGGCTTTCATTTTATCTTCGGCAGTCTTATCCAAACACCTTAACTCTGAATTTTCTATAATATCCGAATATTCAAAGGGATTATTAACTTCATTTGCTCCCACATTGCCTATTTGAGAAACATAAGAAACAGAAGATATATTAAACTCTTTTAAAATCAACTTTGCAACAGCACCGACGGCAACTCTAACTGCGGTTTCTCTCGCGCTTGAACGCTCTAATATATTTCTTACATCATCATGATTATACTTTAGCGCGCCCGCATAATCCGCATGCCCGGGACGCACATTTTTAATAGTTTTTTCATTAATTAATTTTATATTTTCATCACTTTGCTCAACAGCTGTAACAGACATGGGAACTTTCCAATTTTCCCAATCTTTATTTTTTATTGCAACAGCAATAGGCGCGCCTGTAGAATAACCGAAACGAACACCCGATAAAATTTCAGCCGTATCTTTTTCAATATTCATTCTTCCGCCGCGTCCATAGCCTTTTTGGCGTTTTGCCAGCTCTGAATTTATAAAATCAATGTCAATGTTAACTCCCGCGGGAACTCCCTCAATTATTGCATTTAAACAATGTCCGTGCGATTCTCCCGAAGTTAAGAACCTAAATATCATAATTTACCTGCTTTCATTGTTTTTATTATATCAAAGTTTAAAAATAAAGCATGAACTCATGCCTGTAACATTAAAAAAATTGCTACTTTTTTAGTAAATAAATAAAACTCTTGCAATTATTGAACATGAAAGTGTCAAGAGGAAAATAACAAAAAGTGTCAAAAAAACATTTATTAACGATTGTAAAATCTGTTTTAAAATACGGCGAGTAGGGGCATGGTCAATTGTAAAAAATGATTAAATTTTGTTTCCTTGCAGGAGAAAAATATAAGTTTTAAGATAATAAAACAAACGAGGGGATATGATATATACAAAGGGGAAGGAGTGATGGCTTAACTTCTTAAGGGGAGTGGAGAATACAAAAGTTAGACATTAATTTTAAAAAAAATTTAATCGGAGTGAGATTGGGGATTAGTTAAAAAGTTCTGAAAACAGAACTTTTTTTGTTATATGGAGTATAATGAACTCATTAGGAGTGAAATATGAAAAGAGCAATTGTAATAGTTATAGATTCAATGGGGATAGGCGCAATGCCTGACCACGAACAATATATGGACAGCGCGGAATGCAATACTTTATGTAATGTCGCAAAATCGGTAAACGGGCTTAACTGCCCCAATTTTTATAAACTCGGACTCGGCAACCTTGCTGATGTTATGGGTATAGAGGAAAATCCCAACCCTATTGCTCAATACGGAATTATGAAAGAAAAATCCCAAGGAAAAGACACAACGACAGGTCACTGGGAGATGATGGGGTTAATTTTGGAAAAACCATTTAAAGTGTATCCAAACGGTTTTCCCACGGAATTAATTGAAAAATTTATTAAACTTACCGATTGCGGGGGAGTGCTGGCAAACTATCCCGCCTCCGGAACTAAAGTTATTGAAGATTTCCGCATTGAACATGAAAAAACAAAATACCCGATAATTTATACAAGTGCGGACAGTGTTTTTCAAATTGCCGCTGATATTGATGTAATTCCGCTTGAAACATTATATAAATACTGTGAAATTGCAAGAAGTATATTAACTGATGAATATAACGTATCAAGAGTAATAGCCCGCCCTTATCACTTGGAAAACGGGAAACCCGTCAGAATAGGCGCAAAAAGGAGAGATTACTCGGTTGAACCTTTTAAAGACTCTGCTTGTGATATTATTCTTAAAAATAACGGAGCAGTTCTTGGTATAGGTAAAATTGAAGATATATTCGTCGGCAAGGGCATATCTCATGCCGTTCATACGGGCGGAAATACGGAAGGGCTTGAGCTTACGCTTAAAGCCGTAAAAAACGAACTGAATCTTAATGAAATAAAAACAAAAAGATACAATATAGACTCTTTTGATAAACAATTTATATTTACAAACCTTGTAGATACTGATATGCTCTACGGACATAGGAATGATTATAAAGGCTATGCTAAAGCCATTGAAGAAATAGACGCTTTCCTTCCAAATATAATGAATGCCATGACAGAGGAGGACTTATTAATTATAACGGCAGACCACGGTTGTGACCCAACTGTTAAAGGAACGGATCATACGCGCGAGCAGGTGCCTTTAATTGTTTATTCCAAACATATTAAACCGGAAAGATTAGAGGATATTAACTCTTTTGATTATATTTCAACAAGAATATTAAATTGGCTGAATATCAAATAAAACGCTTGACTTTACACACTCGTTATAATTAAATATACAAAAAGGCAGACTATGAATATTCTTGAAGATATAAAACAATTAAAAAAAGAAAAAAATGCAATAATATTAACCCATTGCTATCAGGATATAGAAATTGATGAAGTATCCGATTATGTCGGAGATTCACTATATTTAAGCAGAATGGCTGCAAAAACCAACGCGGATATTATAGTATTTGCCGGAGTGTATTTTATGGCGCAAAGCGCCAAATTGTTATCTCCCGATAAAAAAGTTTTGCTCCCGAATATGAATTCGGGCTGTCTTATGGCAGATATGATTGATGTTAATTCTTTAAGAGAATTCAAGTCAAAATACCCCGATATTCCTGTAGTCTGCTACATAAACTCTACTGCAGAGGTTAAAGCTGAATGCGACATTTGCGTTACAAGCTCTAACGCTGTTGATGTGGTAAGAAGTTTAAATAAAGATAAAGTTTTATTTGTGCCGGACACATATCTTGGCAAATGGGTGGAAAAACAGCTTAAAAATGTAGAAGTAATTACATTTAACGGATTTTGTCCGACTCATCTGCGTATACGTCCCGAAGATATTATCTTGGCGAAAGAAAAATATCCAAATGCCGTTATCTTAGCTCACCCCGAGTGCCATAATGCAGTATTGGAGCTTGTTGATTTTGTCGGCTCCACTAAAGAAATAATGGAGTATGCAAAACAATCCGATAAAAAAGAATTTATAATTGCAACGGAAAAAGGTGTTGTTGACAGATTAAACCGCGACAGCTTAAATGCCAAATGGGGAAAAACTTTTACACTTATTAACGAAAATATTATATGTCCTAATATGAAACAAAATTCGCTTGAGGATATATACAGAGTGTTAAAAACGGAAGAAAATGAAATTACAATTGATAAATCAATAAGCGAAAAAGCAAAAGAATGTATAGAAAAAATGCTTTCCGTTAAGATTTAAACACATTATCTTTAATTTTAAAATTTTAATGGTATAATAAATTTGTTGTTTAATAAACAATAAACAGTCAGATAAAGGAGAAAATAATGAAAGTAACAGTTAATGACAGTTGTATAGCATGCGGCGCTTGCGAATCAGTATGTGACGCAGTATTCTCAGTTGATGATAAAGCAAAAGTTAATGAAGGGGCTGTATCAGGCAACGAAGATTGTGTTAAAGAAGCTGCTGATTGCTGCCCTGTTAATGCAATTGAAGTTGAATAATTAATTTTTTAATTATATGAAAAAGAGGCATAATTTACTGCCTCTTTTTTATTTTGTCTTTAAATGGTGAGATTCTATCATAACCATTAAAACCGAAATATCAGCAGGTTTTACTCCGCCTATTCTTGAAGCCTGCCCTAATGTTACGGGTCTGATTTTTGTAAGCAAGTCTCTTGTTTCTATTGAAATATGCTTTATTTGACTGTAATCAATATCCGAGGGAATTCTGATTTTTTCAAGTTTATCAGACATATTAACCTGTTCTATTTGACGTTTAATATAACCTGCATATTTAATTTTTACTTCAACTTGTTCATATACATCTCTGGGCAGGTTTAAAGCTGAAGTTTTCTCATCTGCCTCTTTTAAAACCTCATAAGTAATATCGGGTCTTTTTAAAAGTTCAGAGAGTTTCATTCCCCTGTCAATATTTTGATTATACTTTGAAAGAACTGCATTTACTTTGTCAGTAGCCGAAATCTTATCGTTTTCAAGTCTGTTTATTTCATCTTTTATCAGTTTTTGTTTATTTAAAAATATTTGATAACGCTCATCAGATATTAATCCTGCTTCATAGCCTATAGGAGTGAGTCTTTCATCTGCGTTATCCTGTCTTAAAAGCAATCTGTACTCGGAACGCGACGTAAGCATTCTATAGGGCTCTGTTATATCCTTTGTCACAAGGTCATCCACAAGAGTGCCTAAATATGAAGAATCACGCGAAAGAGTTATCATTTCTTTATTTTGCAAATATTTTATCGCATTAATTCCTGCCAAAAGCCCTTGCGCTGCCGCTTCTTCATATCCCGAGGTTCCGTTAATCTGCCCTGCACAAAATAAACCTTTAACATATTTTGTCATTAAAGTATGTGTTAATTGAACTGCAGGCATGTAATCGTATTCAACCGCATAAGCAGGCTTCATTACGTGAACATTTTCAAGCCCGGGAAGTGAACGGAGCATATCAAGCTGAACTTCTGCGGGCAGACTTGTTGAAAATCCCTGCACATACATTTCATAAGTGCTTTTTCCTTCGGGTTCAATAAATATATGATGAGAGGGATTATGCGCAAATCTTACAACCTTATCTTCAATAGAAGGACAGTACCTTGGACCTGTTGCATGGATTAACCCTGAATAAAGCGGAGATTTATCAAGATTGTTTTTTATAATTTCATGAGTTTTTTCCGTAGTTCTTGTCAGCCAGCAGGGATATTGCTCTCTTATCGGTCTGTCGGGTAAAAAAGAAAAGAATGTCGGATTTTCATCACCCGGTTGAATTGTCATTTTATTAAAATCAATTGTTCTTCCGTCAACCCTTGCAGGCGTACCTGTTTTTAATCTGCCTATTTTAAATCCTAATTTCTGCAAAGACGGCGACAAACCTTTTGCACTTGCTTCGCCTAATCGCCCAAATTCTAAATATTTAAGTCCGACCCAAATTCTTGCTTCCAATGATGTTCCCGTTGTTAATATTACGCAAGGAGCATAATATTCCAATCCAAACTCATCTTTTAAGCCTTTAACTACGTTATTTTCAACCAAAAGTTCAGTCATTGTACACTGTTTTAAAGATAAATTTTCTTCACATTCAAGCAGATTTCGAACAAAACGCATATATTCTTTTTTATCGGATTGAGCTCTTAACGCACGCACAGCAGGACCTTTAGATGAATTTAAAACTTTAAGCTGCATATAAGTTGCATCAGCAGCAACACCCATAATTCCGCCAAGTGCATCTATTTCACGAACAAGACAAGACTTGGCAGGCCCGCCAATTGCAGGATTACAAGGCATTAGGGCAATATTATCCATATTTAACGTGGCAAGCAATGTCTTTGCACCAAGCCTTGCACTTGCAACAGCTGCTTCACATCCTGCGTGTCCCGCTCCGACTACTATTACATCATACTTAAACATAGTTTTATTATAAACTAAAAATTAATAATTTGCTTTTCTATTTATACATTTGCCAACGTTGTGCTACCGGTATTTCTTTACAATATCTGCATGCCTTTAGAGGCTTATTTTTTGTTAAATTTTCATATATTTTTTTACTTGACATTTTATATATATCAATCCCATAAGGCAGGTCTATATTTGTTTTATTTTTTTTATTATAATAATACCTAAAACACTCGGGACATATATATAATTTATGATTCCATAAATTAGTACATATCTTTCTTGTACAATTCTTAAATGCTATTTCTTCATTTGAAGTTCCATATTGATTAAATAAATTGAAAAATATTTTTTGATCCACTAACCATAACCTGTCTTCAATATTATTCATTTTTAATATATTTTTTACTTCATCAATATATTTTTTATAAAGTGAATAATATGACAAATCAATATATATATTATATTTTTTCACACAATCCCAAAAATCTGATTTTTTTGCAGCTAATAATAAACCGTTTGTTACTAATTTAATTATGGAATTTGGGAAAAAAAGTCTTGTATAATACATAAACTCATTAACTTGCGGATGCAGCAAGGGTTCCCCGCCCATTAAACGTATAGTATTTATATTAATTTTTTTTGAAAGTTCTTCAACATCTTTTTTAAAATCATCAATATTGATTAAAATTAATTCGTCTACAAGATAACAAAAATGGGAACAGTTCTTACATTTTAAGTTACAGCTATCTGTTATATGAATTTCCAGATAATTGATTGTTTTTTTATTTTTACAAAATAACATTTTTTTATAATATCACTTTGTAAAAAAATTGACAAATATTCTTAATATATTCTTATTTTTCCATGACAAATTTTTTTTGAGGTTTTATTATATTAGTGTTAATAAATTTTTTATACGGAGATTGGGCATTTTGGAATCTGTTTTAAATAGCACTAATAATAAGATATATAAGGAAAGTACAAATTTAAGTTCTCTTTCATGCGATGATGATAAATTTAGCTCGTTAAGTATGTCCGCAATGCTTGCAAGAGGTGAAGTTCCGGATTCTCACAGACGCACCGCGGATAATTACATGGTAATAAAAAAAATATACGGAGCTCCCGTTGTTCAACCCAGAATTAACAGCAAAGATAAAGCTCTGCTTGCAAAATATGATTTTAATCTGCTTGAATTCTCCACCATTAAACAAATTAACGAAGAATTATCATTTCTTAAGCGCTGGTCAATGTCTTTGGAAAAAAATTTAAGAAATGACGCCGATGAGATTATTCAAATAAGAGCCAAAGAATTAAAATTTCTGGCAGCTTCAAGATACGTAAGTTTAACAAGCGAAATATACTGCGGATATAAGGCACTTGAAAGATATTTTGAAGAAATTTCAAAATATTAAAGATAAGTTTTTATACTCTGCGCAAGATTTTCTGCAATTTGAATTGCCGTTTTTTGTATGTTTTCATTTGTCCAAAAATCATCAGAATCAATATAGTCTTTTACAATCTTTCTTGCATAACTGCCTAAGGCAACTCCTTCAACATTAACAGAGCATTCTTTAGCAAGTTTGGAAGATTTTGAATTTGTACCGCCTGACAATATAACAAATACAGGCAGTCCGTTTCTTTTTATTAACTCAGCAAAAGCAACCGTCTGCAATGTTGATTTATAATCATCAATGCCGCCTGTCATAGGGTTTCCGTCTGCTTGAATAATTATATCATCTTTATCACCAATCATTTGTTTTAATAATGAAATTATTTTTTCATCACCCATTTTAGAGCGGTCTATGCAAATGCTTAAAATACCGTTGTATATTGATTTTATTTTATTCCAACCCTCAAGTATCATTTCTTCATTTTCACTTGCACAATGAAATTCCACACAGTCAATTCCCTCTGATATCAACGGCAACAGCATTGTATATGGCTGTTTATATTTATGTTCAACAATAATAGAACCGCAATCGCAGGCCTGAACACATTTTAAGCAGCCTATACACTTTCTTTCATCGACAATATATTTTTCATCTTCATTATAAATTGCATTTTGAGCACAAATTGAAGCACACTTTCCGCACGATGTACATTTTTGCCCGTTTATAACGGTTTTACTGACATGTACATCATCACAAAGCCCAACACTGACGCATATTGCAATTTCATTTTCCTTCCCGGCTTTTAATATTCCGCTTTTTGCAGCGTCAATTACATCCTTTTTCGCGCATACATCTATCATGTTAAATCCTGCGCAGGAATATACATAAGCTAATTTTTCAACTTCCTTTGTATCCTCATTACCTGCTCCGCAGACTATTTTTAAACATTTGCGCTCATTTAATATTTTTTTCATCTTTTCCATAACATAATTATTATATAATAAAGTTAATGAGGAGAAATAACATGAACACCTTAAACGCTGACAAATGTCTTGTTTTAATTATTGATATACAAGATAAATTAATAAAAATAGCTAAAGACGATACCGTAAAAAAGAATTCGATTTCAATTGCAAAAACAGCTGAAATACTAAATCTTCCCGTGATTGTTACAGAGCAATACCCGAAAGGCTTAGGAGCTACAATTGATGAAATTAAATCACTTAATTTAAAATCAAATTATTTTGAAAAAACGACTTTTAGTGTGTT
>CANQZO010000035.1 GCA_947628355.1 Candidatus Gastranaerophilales bacterium
AAGCAGCACCTGCCATGCCGGATATGTCAGGCATGGGCGGAATGGGCGGCATGATGTAGCGAAATTCCGCAGGGTGGAGCGAAGCAAACCCGAGGGAGCAGCAAGCCGACCGAGAGGAAAAAAACCGAAAGGTTTTTGAAGCGAGGTTGCAGGGCTTGTGCGAACAGGAATTTCAAGAAGCGAAATTTCGAACGGATAACATAAAAAAGGAGAGTCAACCGACTCTCCTTTTTATTTGATAAAATTTATTGTTTAATATTTAGTTTTCCTCTTGATATATCATAATTCTCTCTTGTTATCCTGGAATATTTTTTCAAGTTGTAAATCCCATTACGCTAAAAAGAGGATTGATATACGTTTTTTCATACTATTATCCGTTTATTTACTATATTGCTAAAATTATATTATAATATTAAAGATGAATTACAATTTTATAAAAGATAATTTACGTTCTTTAATAAACGGTGTGCAGATTGATACTTCGGCATTGGAACTTTTAATCGTTGATAAAGATAATTCTTTTATTTTAAATCATAATATTGAAGCAATAAGTGAACTTATAAAATTTTTAGATGGCAGTGATAATATATTTGTACTGAATGGTTTTATGGGTTCGGGTAAAACGGCTTGCGTTGATTTTATTGAAGATTTGGTTGATGAAAATGTTTTAATTTTTAATAATTCCTACAGTGAAGCTGTTAATCTTGATGATGTTTTTCTTTCCATGTTTCGTGATTTTTCAAATTATCAGAATGACAAAAAGGTTAATCTGCCTAAATTAGATACAAACATATTTTACGATAAAATAAATGCTTACATAAAATATTGCAATTGTTCAATGCTGTTTATATTTGATTCATTTGAAATCGGCATGCAGAGCAGTGAAAAACAAAAAGATATATTGAATTTTATTAACTATTTAAGTCATTTTGAAAAAGTCAAAATTATTATAAGCTCAAGGACTTTCAAAAGCTATGAGTTAATAAATTCAACAGGGATGAGCGAATACACATTAAAAATTTTAATAAAAGAAGAAGCTGAGGAATATATAAAATCTGAAAATATAGACGGAAACAGCTACGAAATAAGTGAAGTATATAATCAATCGCGAGGATATTATATTCTTTTACAAATGTCAGTATTTATTATGAAATTATACGGTTTAAATGCCTCACTTTTAATGAATGAGTACAAAAAATCGGGGAAAAATTATACTGAATTTCTGATAAATAAAATACTTGAGTCTGTTTCCGGGAAATTTGTAAAAACATTATTATTTTTAGCTTTAATAAGACATAATGTAAGCATAGATTATTTAATTATTCGTGATATAGCAAGTTTTGAAGATTTGGAATTCTTATCGCAAAAACATATTATTACGGAAAAAAACGGAAAATATTACATAAAGGACTATATAAAAAATCAATATTTGAATACTGTTAACGAATTATCAAAGATAAAAGCCTGTGAATATATAATAAAATTATATGATATGGAGCTTCCGTTAAAGCCGTTTGAAAGAGGATTGTTTCTTTCAAGGCAGACGATGAGGCAGGAAATAAACTATCATCAGGAACGTATACAAAAACTTACCGATAAATTAGAAAATAATCAAAAAAACAGAACAAATTTGAATGATTTTAATTATGTAAGTTATTCAGTATCAAGCGGGTATGATGAAAATTCCGAAAAACCTGTAAAAAAAAGATTTTTAAGACATCTGAGTAAAGGAAATCTGCAGAAAAGTGCAGGTTCTCTGACAAATGAAGAATATATGCTTATAAATTCAATCAATAAAGAAGATGTTTTAAGCAAAAGTATGTACGAGTTTGCCGGAGAAAAAAATGATGTACACGAAGATGAGATAAAGCCTGCGGATATTAATGAAGAAATTCCAAATAATATAGACGATTTTATTTCAATAGCGCAAAAATATGAAGCTGTATATAATTTTTCAAATGCTATATTGTATTATAAACAAGCGCTGACATATCGAAATGATGAAAATTATGCGGAAATAGAGCCTCAAATATATGAAAAATTAGCACTGTGTTATAAAAAAATACAGGAAATTGATGAAGCCGTAAAAATGTATGAAACAGCATACAGAATATATGTAAGTCAATCATCTGACAATGCGGATAAAGTATTAACAGATATGGCAAAAATGTATGTTGAAGTCTTTAAATTCGAGCAGGCAAAGGAAGTATACAACAGAATAATTAATTCACCGATAGGAATACCTAAAGAAAAATTAATAAGAGTATATCTTGATTTAGCAGAACTTGAAAATAACAGCGGGAATATACATCAAGCATTAACATACAGTCAAAGAGCTTTAAGTGAAGCGGAAAAAATATCAGATACAAAACTTTTAAGCGAATGTTATTTTAAATTCGGATTAATATTGGATGATACAAATAATGTTGATTTTGCAGTCAGATATTATTTAAGGTGTGTGCAGACATTAAATAATCCGAAAGAAAATGTATATCTTGCATCAGCATATTCAAATCTTGCGGGAATATCGTATGAAAAAAATAATTTAAGCGCGTCAAAAATGTATTATGAGTTATCCTTAAATGCCGATAAAGAACAGGAAAATAACGAAGGATTGTACTATTCCAGTTTAAAACTTGCGAGTATATATAAAGAAGAAAATCGGGAAAAAGCACATGAATATTTGCTTAATGCTCTTAATTATGCAAAAAAATGTGATGATATAACTTATACCATATCAACATACAATGATATCGGCGATTATTATTTTGATATTGAAAATTATAAACAGTCGCTGAAGTCTTATATTATGGCAATGACGCTGGTGCCAAAATATTTGGATGATGATTTAAAACCGCAGCTGAGTAAAAAAATAAGTAAAATCAAGTCTGCTGTTGGAGAATTAACTTTCAAAAATTTAATAGATGAAATAAAGAAGAAAAATTAATGTATAAAGAACTTGAAAGACTTAATATAAAACTTTCCGAAAAAAACTTAAAGACCTTAGAAAAATACATTTATCTTTTTAAAAACTGCAATGAAAAAATTAATCTTGTCAGCAAAAAAGATATAAATAATCTTTTTGAAAAACACATATATGATTCTCTTGCAATAAATCTATTTATAAAAGATAAAAACATAAAATCACTGCTGGATATAGGAACCGGCGGAGGTTTCCCCTCTATGCCAATTGCTGTTTGTTTTTCCGGTATAAAAGTAGAAGCAGTGGATTCAATAAAAAAGAAAATAAATTGCATAAATGATATTTCAAGGGAATTAAATCTTAAAAATATACGTGCATATTCTTCAAGGATTGAGGATTTGCCCGAGAAAATGAAAAATTCATTTGATATTGTTACTTCAAGAGCCTTGGCAGAACTTAGAATGATACTTGAATATGCAATTCCTTTCGTTAAGACGGGCGGGTATTTTATCGCATATAAATCAATGAAAGCGGAGGAGGAGTTAAATAAGGCTCAAAATGCGCTAAAATTGTTAAATACCAAACTTATAGATAAAGTAGAATATAATCTTCCCGTTGAAGAAAATCCAAAAAGAGTGCTGATTGTATTTAAAAAACTTAAACCCTCAGATAGTATTTATCCTCGTAAAAACGGAATGATTAAAAAAAATCCTTTATAAAATATTCCTAAATTCATTAATGATTTGAGTTTTGTTTATATTATCAAGATTTTTAATAAAGCCTAATATTTCAATATCAGTATACATTTTAAGTTCTTTAATAAAATTGTTTGCAGCTAAATCGGTTGAATTTTCGGGGATTTTGTTAATGATAATTCCTTTTATGTTAATTCCGTTAGTTTTTGCATAATGTATTGTTAAAAGAGTATGATTTAACCTGCCTAAAAATGGAACGGTTACAATAATTATCGGGATATTTAACGACTTAATTAAATCCGCACAAAGCATTTCATTCGTTGCGGGTGCTAAAATTCCGCCCGCACCCTCTACAAAAGTAATATCATTTAAAACCGAAATTTCTTTAAAATCAGATTTTATTTTATTAATATCAATTTTAATCCCTGCAAGTCTTGCCGCAAGTGCGGGAGAAACTTCACCCTCAAGCAGATACGAGCATTTTGTATTTATAGTTTCGGATAATGATTTTACAGCTTCTAAATCGGGAGCAAGCAATTTATCTCCTTTTTTTATTGCACCCGATTGCAAGGGCTTGTATACTCCGACTTTTTTGCCTTTTGCCTCCTGCGCTAAAGCTAATCCTTTTGTTACAAAGGTTTTACCAATATCAGTATCAATTCCCGTTATAAAATATTCCATTTTTATTCCTCGTTTGGCAGGACTTTATTTAGCGCTTTGTAAGCAATGTCTGTCAATTTTTCAATTTCTTTTTCCGTTATTATGTAAGGAGTAATAAAATATATGCAATTCCACATAGGACGAAGTATTGCACCTAATTTTAACCCCTCATGATAAATTTTCTTACCTATACCGTCTTCGTAACTGAACGGTTCTTTCGTTTTTTTGTCTTTTACAAGCTCTATTGCGCATATCATGCCTGTCTGGCGCACATCGCCTACATTTTTATGAGTTTTAAATTTCTCAAGTTCTTTAGAAAATTTAGCGATTTTAGGTTTTAAATATTCTTCAATATTCATTTCTTCAAGAATTTTAAGGTTTTCATAAGCAACGGCAAGCGCTAAAGGATATGCTGTGTAGCTGTGTCCGTGATAGAAAGTTTTACAACCGTCAATGTCATCATCATAAAAGGCGTTATATATTTCATCTGTGGTTACTGTTACGGATAAAGGCATATAACCTGCCGTTATACCTTTTGCAGCACAGATAATATCGGGGACAACGCCGGCATGTTCATAAGCAAATAATTTGCCCGTTCTGTAAAATCCCATCGCAACTTCATCGTCAATTAAAAGAATATTGTACTTTTCGCATAGATGTTTTAGCTTGGTTATATATTTAGGCGGATACATAATCATCCCGCCTGCCGCTTGAACCAACGGCTCTATTATAATCCCCGCAATGTTTTGAGCATCTTCTTTTAAAATATTTTCAACACTTTCAAGGCATTCGCACTCGCAGGTTTCTTTATTACATCCCATAGGACAACGGTAGCAATAAGGGCTTAGTGCTTGTCTTATTTCAAATAATAAGGGTTTATAGAGTTTATGATACATATCAACTCCGCCGACGGAAACTGCACCTAAAGTATCTCCGTGGTACGAGTTTTTAAGCGCAATAAATTTTCGTTTTTCACTGTGTCCTTTTAATACCTGAAATTGATATGCCATTTTTAAAGCAACTTCAACGGCAGTCGAACCGTTGTCGGAGAAGAATACATGCTTTAAATTATTGTTTAGCATTTTAACAAGTTTTTTTGAAAATTTAACGGCATTTTCATGAGTAAATCCTGCAAAAATAACGTGTTCTATCTTTTTTGCCTGTTTGTAAATAACTCTGTTAAGGCGCTTGTTTGAATGCCCCAAAGTATTAACCCACCAGGAAGCAACGGCATCTATATATTTATTTCCGTCAGAATCTATTAAATATATTCCTCTGCCTTTTTGAATAACAATCGGCTTATTATCGGGATTTTCGAGTGATTTCATTTGCGTGAAAGGTCGCCAGATGTACTTTAAATCATCTTCTGTTAATTGTTTCGTGTTCATTATTTTTTTTCTTTCATACTTTTGAATTTATCTAAAATTATCATTTTTAAATATTCAAGTTTTATTTTTAATAATCTTGAATTAATATATATAGGTGAAAGAAAATTCTTATTATTCATAACATTGATAAGAACTGATAAATCATCAATTTTATTATAATCTTTTTCATTGCATCTATATATTTTATGTTCTTTAGGGCAAATCTGTAAGAGCGCTTCAATCCTTTTATTCCAAGCATTAATGGATTGATATTCGTTTAAAGAAGTTTGAAGTTCGTTTAATAGCGTTTCGGCATATATTTTATCGGTAAGTATTTTTTTAGCTTTTGAAATAAAATCATCTTCAGTTAAACAGTAGGCATTTGTTTTAGTCAAGTAGTCAAATTGAGGAGAGCCTGACTGTAATGATAATGCACATACCCCTCTTGATATTGCATCCATTATTGCAGCCCCGCCGCCTTCGGGATATGAGTCTAAATATAAATCTGCTACGGAAAGATAATCTAAATATCCTTTATTAAAATCTATATAACCTATGGGAACTATATGTCCGTTGGTACGTTTTTCAACTGCTTGCCAATATTTGTTGTTTTTATCAATTCCGATAATATAACAGTATGTATTTTCATCAATTATTTTTTCAATAATATCCGCATAACTGTCATTGCCTATTACACAATATTTAAAATCACTTCCGGATGTAATGATTATTTTTTTATCCAAAGGAAATCCTAATTTATTTCTTAATTTATTTTTATCAATTTTTTCAAAAATAATTTCTTTAGAGGGAACACCCAAAAAATAAGTATTTTTTATATTTCTTGAAGTATTTGTAATTTTATCATCTTTGATAATATCAAGAACTAAATCGGCAATTCCTTTTCCAATCCAAAAAAGGTGGCTTGCGTGGTTGTATAAGAATACCGGTCTGGTAAATTTTTCGGTTCCAAAAGCAGTGACGGCAGTCGGGTCTTCCATGTGAGTGTGTAAAATTATGTATTGATAATGCAGCCCCAGTTCTCTTAGTTTTAATACTTTATCTTTGAATGATAACTTATTATCGAAATAAATACATTTTCCGTTTTTTTGTTTTGTATTCTCCTCTAATTCGCTAAGTACACAAGAGTTGGGTTTTAAAATTACAACACTGTGAGATTGATTTGTATCGGCATTTTTTATCCAGCGTTCTACTACTCTTGTATGCCCGCCTGTTGTGTGTCCTGTTGTTATGACATGAAGAAAACTGTTTGGAGTGTAGTTAATATTATAATTTTCGATATCAGTTGTTTGAGCATAATCAAGATAAAAATTTTCTATATCGGAATATGTCCAGTAGCCTATATTATTTAATGTCAAAAATTTCAATAATCTTTGCAGGATTTTGTTTTTTAATTCTTTTGACTTTAAATTATTTATTTTGATGAATAATTTGTCAAAAGTGTTTCGTGTATTTTCTATTTTTTTATAATATTTACTGTATTTTTCTGACATTAATATTCCTTTTTAATATTTATTAATGGTTATTATAATTTTATTTACTTCCTCATCAGTAATAACGGGAGAAATCGGAATACTTATTATTGTGTTATGGATTTCTTCGGTTACGGGTAAATTCAAATTGCTGAATTCTTTATATGCATCTTGTTTATGAGGAGCTGTCGGGTAGTGAATATTCGTTTGAATACCGTTGTTTTCAAGATGTTCTTGTAATGATTTACGATTTTTTGTTCTTATCGGAAAGACATGCCATACGTGTGCTTTTTCATCATATATTTCCGGCAGAATGATTTTAGGATTTTTAATTTTTTCACGGTATAATTGGGCTATTTTTCTGCGCTTTTCATTATCTTCATCCAGGTATTTAAGTTTAACATCCAGAATACCTGCTTGCAGTTCATCTAATCTTGAATTGACACCTTTAAAAATGTGATGATATTTATAATCCGAACCGTAATTAGCAATAGCTCTGACTTTTTTTGCAAGTTCATCATCATTTGTTGTAACACAGCCGCCGTCACCCATACATCCGAGATTTTTTCCGGGATAAAAAGAAAATCCGCTTGCATCACCCAAACTTCCTGTTTTTTTACCGTCGTACATTGCCCCATGCGCCTGCGCGGAATCTTCTATTACTTTTAAATTATATTTCTTTGCGATTTTAAGTATTTTTTCCATTTGAACAGCTTGTCCGTACAGGTGAACAATTAAAATCGCTTTTGTTTTTTCGGTTATTTTTTCTTCTATTAAATCAGGATTAATGTTGTATGTTTTAATATCGGGTTCAACTAAAACGGGAGTGCAATTGTTTTCGGAAATTGCAAGAATTGAAGCTATATAAGTGTTAGCCGGAACTATAATTTCATCACCTGCCCCAAATCCGTAACCTCTTATAATAAGATTTAAAGCATCAAGTCCGTTAGCACAACCTATGCAGTGTTTTACCCCGCAATAATTTGCAAAATTTTGTTCAAATATTTTATTTTGTTCGCCTAAAATATACCAGCCCGAATCTATAACATTTTTTATTCTTTCGTCGATTTCGTTTCTGAATCTTTCATTTATTTTATGTAAATCTAAAAATTTTATCATTAGTGTCCCGTTTCTTTTTTTATTATATCAATTATTACTTGAGTTACATTAGGATAGTTTATTTTTATTTTTTCATCCGCGAATTTAATTCTTTCTTGTTTTTTGTAATCATTTCCTTTTAAAACAACATTTTCTATAAAATCAATTATTTGTTTTTCTTCAAATGCATTATATGTATGTTCTAACATTTCTTTTCCGAAATCGGAATATTCTTGATTTATAACTTCTTTGCCTTTGAACATTATACATTGCGGATGTTCTGTATATAAGTATTCTGCCAAAAAAGAACCGCAATCATGAATTAATGCGTCTGAATTTACAAATGTATCAAGATATTCACCTGATAATTGATATTCAACATTTTTATTTTGGGTTAACTCGTTTAAATATTCATCAGTTTTTACCCCCCCCCAAACGATATTTTTTAAATTCTCAATCAAAAGCGGATGCGGTCTAAATATAAAATCTATGTCTGAATACATTTTCGGCAGACGTAATATTAAATCATAATATTTCAAAAAACTACCTATATTCAGATCTCCGGGGATTATGGTATGATGAGGCGCTATCATAATCTTTTTTCGTGCTCTCTCAATAACTTTTATATTTTTTAATTTATCTAATTTTGCATATCCTGAAACTTCAATATTTTTCTTGTCAATTCCGCAAGACATTATCATTTTCTTTGAAAATTCATTTTCTACAAACATCTTCCAGATTAATTTTGTTTCAGGTATTGAAAATATATGTTTTTCAGATTTTGTTCTTCCTGCATAAGCATAATTAGAATATATACCGGGAATTCCTTTTTTTCTCCAATACCTTATTTTAAAGTATTTATGTGCCATATGATCATAAGGGTTGCTTATGGAGAGCATATCAAAATCATTTGTATAGTCTATAAATTCATTAGTGTCATAATTATATCCGTCCAAAACTCTTTCTTTTCCATATTTTTTAGTTAATTCATTTTTTGCACGTTCATAATTAAAATCAAAATTTTCTTTACTTCTGTATATATCGGGGTTAATTATAAAATATGGGTCAAACAGTTCATCTTGGAGCATTGCTTCAAATACAGGCAAATCTTGGCATTCTGTAGCATACATTTTTAGGAATGCAACTTTTATTACATTTTTTTTGCTAAGATTTTCAAAATTAATTTTAATTCGATTTTTTATAATAATATTATCAATTTCGGGTATGATTCGTTTTCTTACAATATTAATTAATTTTTGAATAAATTTTATGTGCATATTACCTCACTGTATTTTATATAACGTCTTTTATAATTTTAATAATTTTTTGCATATCACTTATATTATATCTTTGATCAATAATTAACGGAAAAATATAGTTGCTTAAATCTTGTTCTAACAAGCAATTTTGGAGTATGCTGTTATATTGCTTGTATTCCCCCCCCCGCCAGCATTTTGGTATATATATATTATTTCTTACGAGTTCTTCTCTTAATTTATTATTTTCAATATATAAAGGGTAATACATAGGTATATCATCAGTTAAAGCGATTTTCAATTTGTTATATTTTTTTAGTATTTTATGAAGATAATTAAAATTCCTTAATCTTTTTTCTTTTGCTTCTTTATAGTTAATATGAGATAAAATATAGGCTGTTAAATCAGACATATATTTAATTTCAGTTTTTCTCAATGAGTCTTCATTTTTATTAAAATCATCATAACCGAAATTTGCCCCGCCTTCAATTCTTTTAACAAGATGAGATATTCTTGTATGGGAACTGCAGTCTTTTTCATAAGTTTCATTCGGTATCTTTTTGCAATATACATAACCTCCGTCAGGTGCGCCAAAAAATTTCCTCGGAGAATAAATACTGCCTATTCCCATAGGTTTCATATAAAATGCTTGTGCGTTATCTACTATCAGATTTTTATATTTTTTTGAAAGTTTTTTTATATTATTTGAGCAAATTCCAAAATAATTTGTATATAAAATGTAATTTTCATTATCAAATTCGCACTCCGGCATTAAGTCTTTATTTATTTTATAATATTGGATTTCACAGCCTGTTTCTTCAATAGCTTCCCATACTACCGGACAGGTGTAATATGGCACATTAATTTTTTTTATATCAAAGGCTTTGATAATGTACTTTAATCCGTTTCTGGCACAATTAATTGCTATAGCATTATGGAATGGTTTTGACTGCGAATTAAATTCAAGTTCAATATATCCTCCGATTTCATTATGGAGCCGATTAGTTTTGCAAACTTTGCTTGAATTCATCATAATTCCTTATATATTCTTTTTCGTTGTAATAATCTGAAGCCAAAACCATTAATTTACATCCGTAGGAAAAATTTTTCATAACTCTCCACATATTTTTCCCGATATATAATCCCTTATCGGGACGATTGAGAGTAACAGTTTCCGTTTTTTCCCCGTCATCCAAAACAAAGTCGCAAGCTCCGTCTATTGCAACCACAATTTGTTCCATATCTTTGTGAGAATGAAATCCTCTTTCCTGTTCGGGAAGTGTGTCAAATATCCAATAAACACGTTTTATTTCAAATGGGATATCTTTTAAATTTTCTAAAACTGCTAATTTACCTCTTTCATCGCCGTGAACTTTGATATTAATTAATTTATAATTCATTTAGTAATCCTTATTTTACGATGAAATTGAGTATAAAGAACGCGCCCTGAGGGATTCGAACCCCCGACCTTTTGGTTCGTAGAAATTGTCCATATCTTAACTGATTTTGACAAATTACAACCAATATTGCATTTGACACGTTTTTTGGATGTTGGTAATAATTAGTAAAATTACGTAAAATTACACATCACTCCACAAATATTACACAAAAAATTTTTAATGGTCAATAATAATACAAATCTTACATTTTTGTTGAATGCCCAAAAACAGCTCTATGACTTAAAAATACAAATAATACAAAAAATACAAGGGTATTTTTATTAAATTAATAAACCACTTATTATTTCTATTGTTCAAAAGAATAAAAATCCTCATAACAGTCCGGACAAAAATATGTGTAATTTGATAATTCTGATTTTAATAATCTTTGTCCGCATCTGAAACATTTTTTTGTTATTTTACTGCTTTCAATAATGTCCGAAATATCAAATAAACTTGGATTTGCGAAGGCTTCCATTAAATCAATGCACCCTTCAAATATATCAGGGTGCATTTTCATTTTTTCTAAAATATCATTAAAGTTTGAACCTTTGACATCTTCTTGGCATTCGTGCCGTAAAGTATCAAGATAACCGTTTATATAGAAATCATAAATATAACTATCAAGTCTATCTATAAGTAAATTTGCTATATCATTATTTACTATAAAAGTTTCACTTTCTATATTTCCTAAATTTGCATTTTGCAAATCTCTTAAAGACAAACTATTATC
>CANQZO010000036.1 GCA_947628355.1 Candidatus Gastranaerophilales bacterium
GAAGATTGCCCAGTTCATCGCTTCTTTTTTGAACTACGGCTCTATGTGTAACACCGGAGTCAAACCAAACATCCATAATGTCTGTTTCTTTTCTGAAATGAACACCGCCGCATTTAGGACACTTATAACCTTTTGGCATAAGTTCTTCAACGCTGTGGTTAACCCAAGCGTCAGAGCTTTCTTTTTCAAATAAATCCGCTACATGATTAATGGTTTCATCATTAACAATAACTTCGCCGCAATCCTCGCAGTAAAATACAGGGATTGGAACTCCCCATGCCCTTTGGCGTGAAATACACCAATCGGAACGATTTTCAACCATATTAGAAATTCTTGTTTCGCCTGCAGCGGGTATCCAGTTAACTTTTTTTATTTCCTCCAAAGTCTGTTGTTTAAACATATCAACTTTAACAAACCATTGGTCTGTGGCTCTATAAATAACGGGATGTTTACATCTCCAGCAGTGCGGGTAACTGTGCGTAATATCGGCTTTTTTCAAAAGCGCCTTTGTTGCTTCCAATTTTTCAATAACAATATCATTACCTTTATAATAAGGAACTCCGATTAAATCCTCATCATCAAACATATCGGATTTTTGCCATACACCTTTTGAGTCTAACGGCGAAAATGTCGGAATGGAATACTTTTGACATACTTCCCAGTCCTCAAGTCCATGTCCCGGGGCAGTATGAACACAGCCCGTACCTGCATCAAGAGTAACGTGATCGCCTAAAATCAATTGGCTTTCTCTGTTATAAAGAGGGTGAGAAGCGGACATATTTTCAAGCTCGCTGCCTTTTATAGTCCCTATAACTTTAATATCATCATTTTCCCATTCAACATCTTTTAAGAAATTATTTAATAACTCTGTAGCAACAATATAATTTTCGTTATTATAAGTAAATACAGAGTATTCCAGCCTTGCATTTAAACAAACTGCAAGGTTAGATGGAATTGTCCAGGGAGTTGTTGTCCAAATAACAACATATAAGTCTTTATCAGATTGTGCATTTATTAAATTATAAACTTTGTTTTTGTCATTGTCGTTAAATTTAAAACGAACATAAATACTTGTTGAAGTGTGGTCAGCGTATTCAACTTCGGCTTCAGCTAAGGCAGTTTCACAAGCAGCACACCAATAAACAGGTTTTAAACCTTTTTGGATATAGCCTTTTTTATACATTTCACCGAATACTCTGATTTGTTCGGCTTCAAACTCGGGTTTAATAGTAAGATAAGGGTTTTCCCAATTACCCCAAACTCCGAGACGCTTAAATTCGGCTTCCTGTCCTTTAAGATTTTTAAGTGCAAATTCACGGCATTTAGCTCTTAATTCACCGGGAGTAAGTGCTTCTCTGCCGCCTTTAATGGTTTTTACAACCGCATTTTCAATAGGAAGCCCATGGGCATCATACCCGGGAACATAAGGAGCATAATATCCTCGCTGTGATTTATATTTAATAATAATATCTTTTAAAATTTTATTCAGCGCCGTACCTACATGGATTTTTTCGGAGCTTAAATACGGAGGCCCGTCATGCAAAATAAATTTGTTAGCTTTATCTCGTTGTGCAAGATTTTTTTCATAAATTTTATTGTCAGCCCAGAATTTTTGAGTAACCAGCTCTTTTTGAGTAGCATTAGCTCTCATTTCAAGCGTAGTTTTAGGCAAATTTATACTGTCTTTATAATCTTTCATTGTACTCTCTGTCATAATATCCACCTGTTTCATTAAAATTATACAGATATTGTAATATAAACACATTTAATAGTAAAAAAAATAGAAAATTAATATAACTTAATATTTTTCAATTTCAATCAATTTTAAATATTGATATTCATTTAATAGTTATGATTACAGGAATTAATTATATAAATTCAATAAATAAAATCGGACGGAACATTGTCTATACTTCGCCAGCATTTAAAGGAAGCCAACCGGATACTTTTGAACGAAAATGCAATCAGAATGAAGAAAAAATCTCTTATGGCAAATCAAAAGTAATTGAAGCTCTAAAACGCGACGGAACTGAGTATGTAGTAATAGTAAATCCCGACGGAAGCGTGCATGAAAGTCAAGGTGATGGGAATAAATGCTCAATTCCGTACAGTTGTATAGAAAAAGGAGCTGTATCAATGCACGGACACCCCGAGAAATTACCGTTATCAAGTGTAGATATAGTGGGTTTATTAACATCAAACTGTATAAGTGAAACAGCTTTTACCGTTGACGGTAAATATTCCAAACTAACAAAAAGAACACAACATAATTTTCCTACGTCAGATTTCGGAAGATTATATTATCAATTTGAAAAAGAACTTTGCTTAATGGCTTTGGATAAAATGGGTATCGATTATCACTATAGCAGGGAAGATATAATTAAAATGTGTGCGGAGATTTTTCCTACAGTTCAAACTAAAAGTTTTGAAGAAATGTTAGAATATATGAACAAAATAGGACACCCCTTAAACGGCACACCCGATGAAATGGCTGAGCAGGTGAAAAAAGGTATTTTTTCATTTAAAATATTATGCGATACCGAACGAAAATATGATAAAGCTGCTAATGTAATAATAAAAAATGATGAAGCAATATATCAATACTTAAATTCACCAGATGGACTTGTTACCAGAAACGAATTCGTTAAAAAAATTGCCGATGATTATAATTTAGAATACGAAACAAATATGTTTTAATATATTTTCTTAATTCTAATGCACTTGTTATATTTTCTTATGTTTAGTATCATAAAAAAAGAATTTTAAGGGGATATTAATGAAAAGCGAAACATTAGAACAGGAATTATATAAATCGGTAGAAAATAACACACCCGATTATATAAAAAATAATAAGTATATTGATATAGAAAATAAAAATGAATTTATTTTTACGTTAAAAAAAGAGCATTTACTGCCATACAATAAAGAAACAAATCCGGAGGGGCTGGATTTAAACAACTGGTTAAAAAATTATGAAAAAGAAGCGGCAGTATCAACTGCAGGAATAAGAGGTCCTCAAAATATATTATATCCGTATGATGTAAGATTTCCGATTAATATAATGGGCATAATGCTTGCGACATACGCAAAAGCTCTTGTTGCCAAAGATAAATATCAAGGTAAAAGAATAATAAAACTTGCAGGCAGAGAAGTAAGATACAATTCGGATAAGTTCTTGGACTTAATTGCAAGAGTGCAGGCAGCACTCGGCATAGAAACATTAACAACATATAAAAGAGAAACAATGCCTATATGGCTTGCGTCTTTTTTGGCATTTAAACTCGATTTGGTAGGCGGAGAATATATAACCTCAAGCCACGGAATAAGCGTTAAAAATGCAACAAAAGATTTAAACTCCCAAGGAAGCCAATATTTGCCCGAAGAATCAATGGAATTTGTAAATAAAATAAAAGAAATATTTGAGAAAGTAAGGCAAAAAGGAACTTACGAAATAAAAATCGCAAAATCTGATGACCCGCTTATTAATGAAAAGTACATGCAGACAATAAATAACGGCATTGATTTATATATAGAATACTTAAAAAACGGTGTGGCAAATGAAGAAAATCTGCACTTAATAAAGAATTTAAAAGAAAAAATTATAATAGAAAATGTAGGCGGAAGTGCTTATAAAACACTAAGCAAAATATTAAATAAATTAAATATCAGTGAAAAATATGACTGGATGAACACTGAAGAAGACCCGTTTTTCCACGGCATAGGCAAATACGATACAGACCCAAAAGGAAACAAATGTTTTTATGATTATTCGGTTGACGCAACGGTAAGTGCATCAAATAAAGACGGAAAGCACTTTTTCCCCGTTATAGATACATTAAATTATGATGAAAAACTAAAACAATACCCGACCGGTACGGTAGTATTAATAACAGACCCCGATCATGACCGATTAACCGTATGCCAGATAGAAGATAAAGAACAAATACCGTATTTGAAAAAAACAGGAATAAGCTGCAATAATCTTGATGAAAACAGAATATTATGCGTATATACGGCAAATCAAGCATTTTTGTTAATCATGGATTTTTGGGCAAAACAATTAAAATCCTCAAACAGATGGAATAATCACCCCAGATTTATAATAAAAACGACGGCAAGCGCAAAATCATGGGATGAATGGGCAAAATTTAATAACGTAAAAGTAGTTAATGTTCCTGTCGGATTTAAAGAAATCGCAAATATAATGAAAAAAGTCGAACAGCAAATAATATTACATCCCGAAAAAGATGTTATTATAACCGATGTTTTGGGCAAAGAAATAAATCTCGGTAAAAACCCGAGAATGCTGTTTGGCGGAGAAGAATCCGGCGGAATGATAATAGGCGCAGAAGAAGCAATAAAATCAAAATCGGGCAGAATAGCAATTGCAATGAGAGAAAAAAGCGCATCGGAAGCAATAATAATTGCATCAGCTTTAAGCGCACAACTGGAAAAAGAGGGTAAAACACTGTCAAAAGCCTTAGATGAAATATTTACCACAAATAATATAACGGCAAAATACGATATAAGAGAAGATATAGCCTATTATAATGAATCTGAACCCGATATTGTAAAGCTGACACAGGCAAAAAAAGACGGGGAAGCACTTAGAACTAAAAATGATTTATATTATCTAACAATGGCTTTAGCTCATTTTGAGGGTAAAATAAGCCTTGAACAAATAAAATCAATATTAAACTCAACATTTAAAACTTTAAATTTTGAAAATTTAATTGATATAAAATTTGTAGGCGACGGAACATATCTTCAATTTAGCGATAAATTTATTGAAATCCGCCCATCAGGAACTGACGCAAAAACAAAAGCATACGGAGCAGGAAGCAAAAAAGAAGATATAGAAGAATATGCAAAAATTATGGGAAATTACTCCGGCGATACATCAAGCGAATATCTTGCAATAATATCAAAAGATTATTACAATAAAGCTAAAGAAAAATCCATGGAAGAATATTTAAAATTTACAAATAAAGACGCGGATAAAAGAACCTTTAAAATTCCCGATTATAAAGAAACACTAGGTATATAAGGAGAGAGAAAATGGCAGATGAAGCAAAATTATTAGCAACTATTCCGAGAAATGCAACGGAACAATTACAAATCAGTATAAATTCATATAAAGAAAAAAAATATTTGGATTTAAGAATATATTATACAACAGATGACGGTGCAAATTGGCTTCCTACAAAAAAAGGTGTAACAGTATCACCCGATAATTTAATGACGTTAAAAGAAGCTGTAGAAGAAGCTATGCAGGAACTCTTAACAGTTGAAGAAGAATAAATTAAAAAATATAATTAAAATTATTACTGTAAATATGCTTTTATTATTTATAATATTAAGCATATTTAATTTTTTTATTGATAGAAATATTAATTTGATAAAAGACTTTCTAAATGGCAGTAATATTGGTAAAAATATTTTCTTTAAAAAAAATAAATTTAATAATCAATATATTAGTAAATATGAAATCGAAGAAACAACATTAAAACAACTTGAATTTAATAAGACTAATCTGTTAAGATTTTGTGGGGAAAAGCGTATTGAATTTGGAACAAATTATACAAAAAAACCGGTTATAGTATTAGGTTGTTCTTATGCGTACGGGCACGGATTAAAGCGGGAACAAACTTTTTCGTATATACTTTCTGAACTAACCAAACGACCTGTTTATAATTTTGCCGAATGTGGAAGCGATATTATAAAAAGTTATAATGTTTTTCGCAGTCAAAATAATCTTCCAAATATATCAGATACAGAGTATATAATTTATATTTATATGCATGACCACATTAACCGATATTTGTCAATAGATGATTTATATACTAATTATGAATTGATATTTCCTCAAATAAATAATAAAATAATACAAAAGAAATTAATAGAAATTCCGTTATTTAGATTTATATACGTATTAATTCAAATACATAAAATTTCAAGAGGAAATGCTGATTTATATATACAAAAAAGTAAAATTTTATTAAAAAATATAATAATAAATACATATAAAGCATTAAAAAAAGAAGCACCTAATGCAAAAATGATAATAATATATGACCAAAAAATAGCAGATATGTATAGTCCGGTTAAAATAATGTTAGATAGTGAAATTCAAAATTCGGATGTATGGGATGAAATAGAAAAAGAAACCGATATAAAAGTTGTAAGGACAAAAGACATAACAGGTTTTCTTTTTGATAAAGATTATAAACTTAAAGAAGATATAGCGGATTGGCATCCGAATGAAAAAGCGTGGAAAGTACTTACGCCGTTATTCGCTAAAAAATATATGATATAATAATTTTATGCAGTCAGAGTATGAAAAAAAACAAACAGAGAATATAAAATACAAATATGCTCTTTGTCTTGTTGATGTAAGAAATCTTGGGGCAAGGACTTTTTCATATATTATTCCCGAACAAATGCAGGAAAAAATAAAAATAGGGCAGGCAGTATTAGTGCCGTTCGGCAGACGTAAACAAAACGTAATAGCTTTTATTGCAGGTTTTTCCAATTATCTTGAGGAGGGAATAAAGGCAAAAGAAATAGTAAAAATAATAGACCGCAGAGCTGTTTTTACAATGGATTATCTAAAACTATTGGACTGGATAGCAAATTATTACTGCTGTGATATAAATGCTGTAATACAAGCAGCGGTTCCTATGAAATTTTTGAAAGAAAATTCGGGGAAAAAAGTAAAAGAAAAAACAGAAAAATATATAATTTTTAAAAAAGAAGATAATACAAATCAGCGCAGGCAGATAATACTCAAACAACTTAAAAACTTAGGCGGCGAATATCCTCTAATCGAATTTGAAAAAGAGGTAAAAACAACCCGAGCAACGATTATAAAGCTGAAAGATGACGGATATATTGATATTATTGAAAGAACGGTATATCGAAATCCTCTTAATGTATTTAAAGAAATAAAAAAAGATGCACCTGCACAATTAACGGATGAACAGCAAAAGGCTTTTGAGATAATCTCAAAAAAAATGGATAAAAAGCAGACTCAGCCGATATTATTAAACGGCATAACAGGCTCGGGGAAAACGGAAATATATTTTAAAGCAATAGAAAAAACATTAAACGAGGGAAGAAATGTATTGTATTTAGCGCCTGAAATAGCACTGGCATCGCAATTAACTCTGAGATTAATAAGAAGATTCGGTTCTGAAAGCGTTGCAATATGGCATAGCAGTATATCAGAAGGAGAAAAATATGACGTATGGAATAAACTCCGCAATAATGACATAAAAATAATAATCGGTGCAAGGTCGGCTGTATTTGCACCTTTAAAGAACATAGGACTTGTAATAATAGACGAGGAGCATGATAATTCCTACAAGCAAACTTCACCCGCACCAAGATATGACGCAAGATTAGCAGCGGAAAAAATATGCGAAATAAATAATGCCATACTAATCAAAGGCAGTGCAACACCCGATGTAATCAGTTATTATAAAGCTATTGCAACAAAAAATCTTATAACTCTTGATAAAAGATTTAATAATTCAAACTTGGCAGCCGTAACAATTATAGATATGCGGGAAGAATTTTACCGTGAAACAAGGACACTATTTTCAAATCAAATGATAAGTGCAATAAATGAGGCACTGGCTGATAAAAAACAGGTAATACTCTTAATGAACAGACGCGGATTTTACACAAGCGTGCAATGTAAAACCTGCGGCGAAGTAATAAAATGCCCGAATTGTGATATTCCGATGGTGTATCATGCGTCTGATAAAACAGTAAAATGCCACTGGTGCGGAATATCAAAACCAGTTCCCGAACTCTGCCAAAAGTGCGGATCACCCGAAATAAAAATGGGCGGAGCAGGCACTCAAAGAATTGAAAATATAATTAACAAATTATTTCCAAATGCCAAAATTTCAAGGATTGACTCAGATATTTTATCGTCAAAAAGCAAATATATTCAAATTCTGCAAGCATTTCAAGACGGTGAAATTGATATACTAATCGGAACACAAATGATTGCAAAGGGACTGGATAATAAAAATGTAACACTTGTGGGGGTAGTGGATGCGGATATAAGTTTTGCCCTGCCCGATTACCGTTCTGGTGAACGCGGATTTCAACTGCTAATGCAGGTTGCAGGCAGAGCGGGCAGAGGCGAATATGCAGGCAAAGTAATATTCCAAACCTACAATCCGGATTTATATGCAATAAAAAATGCTAAATCACAAAACTATAAAGAATTTTACGAAAATGAAATTGAACGGCGTGAGCTTTTTAACTATCCTCCATTTTGCCAGATAATAAAAATTGTATTTTCATCAAATGACGAGACACGTGCGGCTATTTGTGCAAATGAAGTTGCAGAAAATTTGCGGACACAAGTGAATAAATTTAAGCTGTCTGAGTATATAGAAATTAACGGTTCCGTTAAATGTATAATGCACAAAATTAATACTGAATACCGTTATCAAATTATAATAAAAAATAAAATGGGTAAAAAAGGACATTATTTGATAGCTTCATTAATAAAAAATACCTCTGCTGCAGATGATATAAAAATGATAATTGATATAGATCCTGTAGATATTTTGTAATTATTTCTTAATAAATGTGTAATCTTTGTAAACTAGAAATAAAAAAATTTCTTTATATATTAAAGGAGTTTAAAATATATGGTTCAAAATATACAATATGCAAATGGATTAAATGAAAATTATAAAACAGCAGACGAAAAACAAATATTTCGTGATTTTACCAATATACCAAAAATAAAAGACGATACTTTTGAAAAGAAGAAAGATGATAAATCAAACAACGGCAAATTTGATATATCTGAAGCATGTAAAAACTTTGTAAAAGGAGTTTTTAGTCCTTTAACTGCGGTAATAAAACATCCGGTTATGACAATAGCAATGGTAGGTGTAACAGCTGCAGCCTGCTCGCTTATTCCGGTATTGACTCCGATTTTAGGAATAGGCTTTGGTGCATTAAGTGTATTTCAACTGGGAAAAGGCTGTTTTGATGTAGCTAAAAACATTAAAAACAAAGAATATGATAATGCGGAAAAATCTTTTAATACGGTAGGACAAGGAACCGTCGGCACGGTTTTAAGTTTCTTAGGCATAAAGCAAAACGCAAGAATTGCAAAAGAAGCTAAATTAATGAGTGAGTTAAAAGTAAATTCATTAAGTGCAGCACAAAAAGAAACTATTGCAACGGAAGTAAATAACGGAAGCTATTTAAACGCATTAAAAGAAAGCGTATCATTATTTACTACGAAAACAGGATTAAAAGCTGCAATAAGTCAATTTAAGCCCTCAAATATACTTCAAAGAGGAAAAGACGCATTAAAGTTAATATTTGGCAAAAAAGAACGTGCAGATAAATTAATAAGAAAAAAATCAGAATTTCGGAAAACTGCAGAAGGTAAAAGACGCGCAGCTTTATCAACAGAAGAAATTGAAGCAGAAGTAAACTCACTGGCAAAAGAGGCGTTTGATGAATACGGAATACCTGAAGAACTTCGTCCTAAAATAAAGGTCATAAAAGGTAATGTTAAACAAGGCGGCGGATATCAAAACGGAACGCATACAATTACAATAAATGAAGAGTCTTATAAGGCGGGTATATTTGATTTACCCAATACAATTAAACACGAAGCAACTCATGCCAGTGAAGCTATATTAAGACAAAGATTACCCATGGATAAAAAATTAGAATTGGCAAAAGAATATTTAATTAACAAAATACAAAACGGCGATAATGAATATATAATTACAGATGGAAATATGTTTGGTGCAAACACTGCTAAAGCGCCCAGATTAAATGCAAAAATGAAAGCTGATTTTGTGAAATTAGCCCAGGATAAACTTTATCAAGAGGGAGTATTATATTCTGATGAGCAATTAAGTGCAATGGTAAGACCTTTAGTTGAAGCAAACAGTGAATTTGCAAGTTCATATTCAAGTGTAGATGACGCAGTAAAAGCAATGGCAACATACGCAAAATCACACAATTTTCGATATAATTTAGCTATTGAAAATTCAACAGGATTCAATACTTCACAAATAAATACATCACTATTAAAACAATTAACACCCGAAGAAACACAAGTTGCAATAAAATCATATTTAGACTCAATTGAATGTATTGAAGGAAACCTTTCAGGTCAAGGACTTATGGGATTTGGCGGAGATTTTAACCAATACCAGTTCTGCGCTGAAGAAGTACTTGCGCAAACAAAAGGCAATAATTTTGAAATAGCAAAACTTGAACAACAATTAAAAGCATTAAGAAGCCAACCTAAACGCAATTTAAAAGAAGAAGCAAGAATACTAGATATGATAAAAGAAGCAAAGCTGACTATTGAATACAAAACAAAAGGTGTGGATTTTTATAAAATTTATACGGAAGCATTAAATCATCCGGAAAACAAAGAACTTGCAGCTCAAGCAGCTAAAATGAAAGAAGAACTTGACTTATTGCAAAGTAAAATCTATAAAATAAGTAAAAATGTTGCAGCAGATATGTTTGGAAGCAATATAAAAGTCATAACAAACGATTACATAACGGTTCCATTCTTAAAAGGACCCGAACCCGGGGCAAGTATTTTAATACCACAAGCAACTACAACTGCTGCGGATATCTTAGCAGACGATGCAGAAAATAAATAAAGTTAATATTTTTATTGGCAAAAAAATTTTTTATAATCCTTTATGCAAATAAAAAAACAGAAAGGATATTTATGAATATTACAAAAATATCAGCCAATATGAATACTGCTTTTAAAGCACAAACTAAAATTACCGCTCCTGAAACTTTGTTATCGAGTGAGGAAAGAAAATATTTTGAAGAATTAGGAAAACAATATAAAACATCTGATGATTTTATTGAAATATCAATAAGCGATTTACATGCAAGTGCTAATAAACCTAATGTACAAATCTATACGGTATCAAAAACAATAAAAGGAAATTCCGCAAACGGCAATTATACCGATGAAAGTCAAATGTCCGTTCCTTATATAAAAGACGGCATTGTTATTGAAAAAAACTCTCCTAAAAATTATTTGGCAAAATTATTTAATGGGTTACTTTCAAAATAATTGTTTTAATAAAGTCTAAATTTATTTGTATAGTTAATTTATTAATAATTTTTAATCAATCCCTCGCAAAGTAAAAATCTGCCCATTGGGATAACTTCACAGTAGTTTGAAAGCGATTTTATAAAACATTCATTTTCGCAAAAACCGCCTGATAAATACATTTTATCGGGCTTTTTTGCAAAATTCCAAGCGTTAAAGGCAATCCCGTGGATAAATTTTGCAACGGCAGTTTTTGCGACGTTTCCTTTCGCAATATCATCCATTATCTTTTCCAAGCCGAAAATTCCGCAGGTTATAACGTATTTTTCTTTATTAAATTCTAAATCTTTTGCATTTATAGAATAAAATTTCAAAAGCATTTCTATGGTTGCCCCTGTTGAG
>CANQZO010000037.1 GCA_947628355.1 Candidatus Gastranaerophilales bacterium
CCCCCCCGCCATTTAGGGCGGCAAGCTCTGAACCTTCTATATCCATTTTTATAAAATCTACTTTTTCTATATTATTTTCTCTTACATAATCATCAATTGTTTTTGTAATATATGTTGAAGTATTAAAATCATTTTGATTATCTGCCAATTTTGAACATGAACTGTTAGAAACGAACTTTAGTTCCAATCCTGATTTATCAGCCAGAGGGTATTTACATATTGTTATACGGTCTTTTAATTTTGGATTTAATTCTAAATTTTTTTCACACATTTTAATATTATCTTCAATAAATTCAAAAGAATATACTTTGCCATTTTCTCCTGCCATTAAAGCAAAAGGTATTGCACTGTCAAGACTGTATCCTCCGCAATCTATAACAGTATCGCCTTTTTCTACTTTTATAATATCTTCAAGATTATATGCTTTTTCATCACATATTGATGTATATCCTAATGGTGTAGAGTATATTTCACAATCATAATGAGGTCTTAAATTTGTTCGGAAAAGTTTTTCTTTACAATCCCCGCTTACAAATATAAAATCATTAAAATCACAGTGTTTGTATGCTTCCTTTACTTTTTTGTTATGTTTTTCGGTATCTGTTAATTTAACTCTTTTATTTCCAAGTATTTTAGCGCATATTATTCTGACTAAAAATTCTTTGTCACTTTCACGTTCAAGATTATTATATAAATATTCAAAATCCAGATTATCAAAGTTTTTTATAGATTTTCTGATTTTCTTATCCCAGTATTTTTCCGTTAAAAAACATTTGTTAATTCTTAAACTGATTTTTTTTAACAGATTGGTAATTATTTTGATTTTTGGTAATTTATAATTCCTTAAATACCAGTAATCGTAATTATCTAAGTAATAATTAGTATAATTTTCTTTCATCATCTTTAGTAATTTTTGGTAAAATTCTGTCATTTTCCTGTCCTTTTTATCTTATAATTTTTGCTCGTAATTTTAATGTGCGCCAATATATATGTACTTTGAATTTTGTAATTAAACTTAAAGCGTTCCAATTCAATAATGCTAATAAAAATTTGTCATTATTGTTCTTACAAAATTGTACATATTTTCCCCATTTATTGAACAAATCTTTTTTCAAAACTTTTCTTTTTTTAAATGTTCTGCTGAGGGCTTTATATTGTCTTTTTAATATTTCTTTAGCATGTTTAGGATTGTAATACAGCATGGTTTTGTAATCTGTAGCATTTAGAAAATTTTGTTCAACGGTGTTAAAACTGTTCCATAAACTGTCATTTGATTGTCTGTAAACATATATAGGGATGTTAAAATAATACAAATCTCCATATTGAAGGTTATACACAGTCATTACGTTATCATCAAATACATTAACTTTTTTAAGCAAATCAATTTGTCCGGGAAGTTTTAAAATGTTTTTAAATACTATAGCTCCCGAATGAATATAATAACCCTTTTTGATATAATCTTGTGCTTGAATATATCCGGTGTTAAAAGGCTGATTAAATATTTCTTCTTTACCGTCTTGATATAAATATTTAAAATTAAATCCGCAGCAGGTAAGATTTTTGTTTTCATTTAATTTATTTACGGCAAGAGTAATAAAGTCCTTATTACAATAGAAGTCATCGCCGTCAAGAAATATTATATAATCACCGTCAGCTTGTTGAGCTAACCTGAGTCTGTTTGCACTTGCATTGCTTATAGTTTTTTCGTCTTTTTCGTTTTTATTTTCACAGACTTTTATTTTTTGAGGATATTTTTGTTGATATTCTTTAATTATGTTTAAAGTATTATCGGTTGAACCGTCATCACCGATTAAAATTTCAAAATCTAAAGGGAACTCAATTGACAAAACACTTTCAATTGAATTTTTTACATATTGTTCTTGATTAAAATATGTAATACAAATACTAATTTTTTCCATAAAAATCTCTCTTAATAAGTTCTTTTATTGTTTTTCCGGCGCCATTGGGATTAACGTAAAAATTTTCCCTAATAATTTGTTTCCGCTTTTCATTCAGCGGGTCTTCGCCTCGTTTTAGCATGTTTATTGCCGTCTCGAGTTCTTCCCAGTTATGCACCCAATAAAATCCTTCAGAGAGTTTGGCTCCAAATTCATTAAAGTGATTTGTTCTATGACAGTATATAATCGGTTTTTCGGTTAAAAAATAATCGACAATTATACTTGATATATCCGTTACCATAAAATCGGACGAATAAAATGTTTTTAGAAATTCTTTTTCTTCATCTATTTTTGCATTTTTTATATTTTTAAATCTTTGTTTTAATTCATTTGCTTTATCTTCCGGTAATTCACCGGTAGCATTCCAATTCGCAAATGCTTGCGGATGGGGTCTGAATATAAAATCAACATCTTGATTTTTTTCAACATAGTCAAGTAATTTATCTTTATAATCAAAAAAATGAGAATTGTTTTCAGAACTTATCCACCTTGGTGTCCATATAATTCTTTTTATATTCGGATTTTTAGGTAAGTTCCAATTATCTGAATCTGTATTTTGTAAGTCTTTGATTTTATCAAATCTTACATCACCTGTTAAAAATACTTTAGTATGTTTTCCCTTCCTTGATTTATAATCATTATATTCTTCTTCATTTTCTGCAAAAATCATGGAAACATTTGATAAAAAGTCTTTTGGCTTAACGCTTTCTTTTACATCCCCTTTAAAAATTAACATACCATAGGCTATGTAACATAATTTACAAAATTTAGACACTTTTTTTGAATGATATATCAGAGGACGGCAGATATTATAGGGAGTTTGAAAAAATAAATAATCAGGATTTAATTTACTTAAATCAATCCATTGTTTTGTTTCGTAGTTATAACCGTTAATTACTTTACAGGGATAATTTTTAAAATATTCTTCCGCCCCTTCGGTTTCATAAATTTCATGACTAAAATTTATATCAGGCAGTTGTTTTTTATTTGGTATTGTTACTATTGTAACATTAAATTTTTCATCGTTATTACACGATTCAAAGATAGTTTTTAAGGAGTCCCATATTTGCGGTCTGTGACAAACAAATACGAGGTTGATTTTACCCCCCCCCTACACCAAAAAATCGCTTTAAATCCCTTCTTATTAGATTTTTAAAATTCATTTAGAGTCCTCTTTTCTAAATAATTAATTCCATAGTATTATAACATACGGTTCTGCCGCCAAAACTTTCTTTTTGGCTTATTAACCCTTCGTTTAGATATTTACCGTTTTCTTCGGTTGATATTCCGAAATCAAAAAATTTTTTTTCTGATGAAAAGTTATCAATTAATGTTTTTATTAATAAATCCAATGCGCCAATTTCTCGTGATTTCTCGTCAGCAGCAAGGTATTGTGTGTGGACTGTCTGCCGTGAAACAAATATAACAGAAGCTGCAATAATTTTTTCTTCATAAACTGCAGTCCATAGCTGAATTTCGTTAGGAAAACGTGAATGCAGTAATTTTAGTTCTTCCGCTGTATGTACTGCTTTGGTATTATGCTTTTCAAGGACTGTATTTTCAAGTTGTATAAAGGTATCAAAATCTTCGGATTGTTCAATTATTACACCCTCTCTTTTAGCTCTTGAAATTTGTGCTTTTCTTCCTTTTGTTAATTTTCCCGGATTTGTTAAATCAATTGTTGTAGAGGGTTCTGTTTTAAAAATTTTTGCCCCTGCATCAAACAGCGCATACATATCTTCTTGAGAGGGCTGTATATGGTATATATACGGAATTGCTTTGTAAATTAAAGATGTATATTTTTTCGCTTTCATATAATCTTTTAGAATTTCAAAACAATTTATCATTTTGTGTTGTTTCATGGAAGAATTAACAATAAATCCGCCAAAGGTAAGTCCGCCGTGTGAACGTAATTGGCTGTCATGTTTTGACATCGGCAATAATGCAATTAATTCTTCGTCATCATAAAACATTAGCGAGTTATCAATAAACCTGTCTGAGTGGTAATCCATAAAATTTCGGTCAAATAAAAATATTCCGTTCTTTGAACCTTGTAAAAACTCATTCCACGTTTGTTTATGTGAATTATTATATTCAATTATTTTAATCATAATTTTTATATTATCATAAAAGATTATTTATTATAAGATAATCGGTTTATGAAATTTAGCTATTAAATGCTTTTAAAACCGTTTCTTAATCATTGACAATGAATTTTATGAAATATAAAATATTAACAAGTTACTTAATATCAAATTTACAGTAGTATATAAACCATGGATAAAAATAAAAAAGTAAATGTACTTTTATACGAAACCGGAACATTAAATAATTCTTTAATTCGACATTTTTCAAGTTCACGGTACTTAAGTAAAATTTTTGTTATAAATTCTAAAATTAAAGATAACGAAAAAGTAATTTCAATAGGACATTGCAGTACAACAAAAATCGGCGAGCATAAAAAGTTTATTAAAGACAATAAAATTGATTTTGCAATAATTAACAATGAGTTGTATTTATTAAACGGAATTATAAATTTATATCAAAAAATAATAAAATTGCCTGCTGTCGGAGTCTCAAAAAAATGGTTTTGTCTTGAATTTTCAAAAAATTATTGTAAAAATTTTATGTTAAAAAATGATATAAAGACTCCGGAATATACGCCAATTGATGATATTAATCAAATTGATGAGTGTATAAAAAAATACGGATTTCCTATTGTAATTAAAAATAATTTTATTGAAGCAGGTTTTGGTTCTCATATATGTTATACGCGAGAAGAATGTATAAAAAGTATGAAATCAATTTTAAAATTATATAAAAAAGTTTCATCTCCATTTTGTCTGGCGGAAAAATTTGTAAAAGGCAGTGAAATAAGTTTGCACTTTGCATGGGACGGGAATGTGCTTTTACCTTTTATCCCCGTCAAAGACTTTAAACCGTTCAAAGGAACAGGAAAAGTTTTAAATACGGGAGGAATGGGCTCATACACACCTGTATGTATGAATGACTCTCAAAAAGTAATGTTGGAAAATTATATTAATAAACTTAAAGACATATTTAATAAAATAAAACCTGATTTTACGGGAATTTTTGTTGTTAATTTGTTATTTACAGAAGACGAACTTTATACGTTAGAGTTTAATATGCGTCCCGGAGTAACTGAATTTGAAACTCTTATTGAACTTTTTGATTTTGATTTATTGGAATTTTATTATAATCTTGCAACTCATCAGCTTGATAAGTTTACAATAAAGTATAAAGAAAACCTATACTCAGGTTGTATAACAGTTGTTAATAAGGAATTTTGGAAGCAAAAAATAGGAAACGTAAAATTATCCATAAAAGAAATACTCCCGGTAAATGAAAATAATGTATTAATTAATAAAAATTTTGAAAATCCAAATAATGAGACTGAATTATTGATGCGAAAAAATGCTAAATATTATACTGTTATTAATACGGATGTTAAAAATCCGTTTAAGAATATTTATGCTTATTTAAACAAAGTTGATTGCCCTAATGTGTATTACAGAAAAGATATAGGTAAAATTTTTGAAAAATCTTGGCAAGAAAACGTCTAATTTTTTATTTTCATAAATAAAGCGGCAGGGATTAATATAAATGCAATCATAGCTACTATTGCAAAAGTATCGACATAAGCAAATAATGTTGATTGAGTTACCATTTGTTTATATGCGTATGCATTAGCTTTATTTAACGCAAATGAACTTGAAGCTCCCTGAATGAATGTATTTGTCCACGCAGCCATTTTGTTTTGAAATATCAAGCTGTAGTTTGAAAGATTATCGACTAAATATCCCTGATGAATTTGCGAGTGCCTTGCAACAAGCGTTGAGGACATTGAAACGATAACGGCAACACCTACAGTTTTGCAAAAATTATGCAAGCTCGCTCCGTCTGCAAGATATTCTTTAGGCAGAGTACCTAATGCAAGTGCAGATATAGGTATAAATGTTAAAATTACGCCAATTCCCAAAAGAAAGTTTGGAATTGATACGTATAAAAACGACACACTTAAATTCACGTTTGTATAAACAAAAGTGGCAAGCCCTAAAAAGAAAAATCCTATTGCGATTAGTATTCTGCTGTCATAAATTTTCATTAACTTAGGAATAACGGCAAGCATAATTAAACAGGAAATAACTCTCGGAGCCATTGTATATCCGCTTAAAAGCGCGGTATAGCCTATAACATTCTGCAAAAATTGAGGCGCTAAATACATTGTTGTAAACACTACCATACTTACTGCGGTCGAAATTATTGTTCCGATTAAAAAATTTCTGTCCTTAAATAATTTTAATTTTATAAAAGAATTTTTATTTTCAATTTCCCAAATGATTAAAAAAGCTAAAACTGCGAGAGAAAAACCCGAAACCCAGCATATCCATGGACAGTCGAACCAATTATATTGCTGACCTTTATCCAATACAATCTGCATAGATAAAAGCCAGATAATTAGTGCGCTCATCCCGATATAATCTATGTGTTTCTTTTCTTTAGCAGGCTGTGTATTTTCGATATTTTTGCTGATAAGTATATATGATACAATCCCGACAGGGATGTTAACAGAATAAATATAGTGCCAATTAAGATTATCCACAAGAAATCCGCCGAATGACGGGCCTAAGATGGCGCATACCATTACAGCTAAACCGAATAGCGACATCGCAACACCTTTTTTATCTGCGGGGAATGCCGAAAGCAAAACTGTTTGCGCAATAGGCGTCATCGGACCTCCGCCTATCCCTTGAATTAATCTGCCCAAAACCATTATGTTTAAAGACGGAGAAACGGTACAAATAAAAGCGCCTAAAGTAAATATAATGATACATATTTTAATTAATTGTTTGCGCCCGAGGATATGTTCTAACCAGCCTGTCAGCATTATCATACAAGCATTTGCTACCATATAAGAGGTTACAATCCATTTTGCCTCATCGGCAGTTGCCGCAAAATATCCTGATATATGAGGAATAGCAACATTTGTAGCAGTGGTAGCTAACGCTGAAAATGATGTCGGCATTAATATTGATATTGCAATAAGCCACAGGGGAACTTGATTTTTTATTGCCCGTTCTTCCATTTTATTTCACCTTAACGGTCGGAACTGCGCTCATTCCGGGGATTATGTTATAACCCGAAATATCGTCGGTAAATTTGATTTTAACGGGAATTCTCTGAACAATTTTAACGTAGCTTCCGACTGCATTTTCGGGCGGGAATAAACTTGCTTTAGCGCCCGAAGCCATTTGAAGACTGTCTACTTCGCCGTTAAATTTTTTATTTCCGTAAGCGTCAATTTTAATTTTTACCTTTTGCCCCTTTTTCATATTGGCGACCTGAGTTTCTTTAAAATTAGCAACAATCCAAACATCATCTTGAGCGATTGCAAATAAAGGCTGTGCGGTTTGAACATAATTTCCTTCTTCAACGCTTCTATGAGTAATTTTGCCGTCTTGCACCGCATAAATTTTTGTGTAAGAAAGATTTAACTCATCCTGCTCAACTTGAGCCTCTAATTCCTTAACTGCTGCCGTTATTTCGTCATACTTAGCTTTAGCACTTCTGCTGTTTGATTGTGCTGTGGTCAGTTTATTTTTGCTTGCTTCGTAGTCTTGAGTAGAAGCTATGCCTTTTGAGTGCATTTTTGAATATCTGCCAAATTCATTTTGCGCAAAATCAAGCTCGGAAGATGTTTTTATTACCTCATTATCTGCGCTGATTAAACTTGCTTGAGTTTCTTCAAGTTTTGCTTTTGACTGCTTTAATTTTGCTTCATAATCTTTCGGGTCTATTTCAAGTAATAAATCACCTGTTTTAACCTGCTGATTATCTTCAACGTATAATTTGATAACAGGTCCTGCTATTCTTGGCGCAACACTAATGATATGTCCCTCTACAAATGCATCGTCTGTTGATTTATAAAATATTGAGTTTATTGAAATAATAACTCCCAAAACCAAGATAACTAATGCTGTTATTGCAGGAACAATTACACGTTTTTTTTCGTATATATGTCTTTTGTCCTCGTCAGTGACTAATGTTTCAGTTATTTTGTGTTCCATTGTTTTTAATATAAAATAATCTTGTGATTAAATTATATCACAAGGGAAATCTTGGGAATAGGACAATGAAAAAAACTTTTATAATACTATTTATAATTATGCTTACGGGCATTTCCGCCTATGCAAAAAAAGAAACTTCCGCACCCGAAAAAACTTTGGAGTATTTAAACATAAGCTGGTGGGAAAAATACCATGACGATTTTTTAAAAGATAATTTATTGACGGTATATAAAAATAACTATGATTTAAAAAATACTGCATTAAAAATAAAAGAAAACGAAAAAATGGTTAAAATGCAGTTTGCCAATGAATTGCCGTTTTTAAGTTTTTCTGGCGATTTAAACAGGGACTTACAAGCTCCGCGCCAAAGGTTTGGTGAAATGGAAATACCTAAATACTCGCAGTATAACTATAATTTACCCATAACAGCAGGATATGAAATAGATATTTGGGGTTTAAACAGGTATAAAAGAAAAAGTCTTGAACAACAATTAGAGTGGGAAAAACAAGCTCAAAGAGCAACGTATATTTCGCTTACATCTGATTTTGCCGTTGATTATTTTAATTTAATTAAAGCTGATAAATTATTACAACTTCAAAATGAATTAATAAAGACTCAGGAAAAAATACTTACAATGACCCAAGATAAATATGAAACGGGGCTTTGCAGTGTCAATGAGGTGCTTGCGGAAGAAAAATATCTTACTTTATTAAAAGAAGAAAAAAATAATCATGATTTAACAAAAAAATTACTGAATGAAACTTTAAAAGTTTACCTTGCAAATAATGATGACGTGAAACGCAATAATTATGAAAATATTGTTCTTTTAAAGGATATACCAAAAGAATATTCTTCTTCAATTATTGAAAATCGCCCCGATTATAAACAAAGCGAAGCAAATATTAAGAAAATAGGATTTGACGTAAAAGCCGCAAAAAGAGAATTTTTGCCTAAATTTACATTAGCGGGACAAATCGGGCTTAATGCTTATACCTTAAATACATTATTTGACGGCGCTTCTCAGTTCTTAAACTTAGGAATTCTGCCTTATATGGATTTATTTTCGGGCGGAAGAAAGACTGCCTTTTTAAAATTCAAGAAATATCAGTATGAGGAGGCTTTGAATGATTATCAAAAAACTATTTTAGAGGGCATAAAGGAAATGAATTCGGGGCTTATTGAATACAACATTGCTAATGATAATTATAGTGAAAGTGTAAAAAGGTTAAAGACTCAAACTAAAATATATACCCTTGCAAAAGAAAAAAATGAAATAGGTGCATCTGCCGATATTGACGCTTTATATGCAAAAGAAGCATATTTATTAACTCAAAAAGAAGAAGTATCAAACAAAATAAATTTATTAATTACAACAATCGGATTGTATAAAGCAGCGGGCGGAGCTGATTTATATTCAATATCAAATGAAAACCTTTAATATTTAATAAAAAAGTAATATAATATTTTCAACAGAGGGAGAATATTATGAATAAAAAAATAATTACAATGACTGCGGTAATTTTAACAGCATTAAGTATAAGCATTATATTTCCGCTATACAACAATGCGGACGATGTTGAAAATATAACTATAAATCAGCCGATAAATTTAAGTTATAAATCAAAGCAAGAAATTTATAATATAAGAAAAGCCTATGTAGCAAAATCAATTTTTGCTTCTCCTAATTATCAGCCGTCAGAGGAAGTATTTGGCGGAATAGAAAGTAATAAACCATGGATATCGATGGATTGGTGTTTTACTTATAATTCGGCAAAACCCGATAATTACATACTAAGAACGAGTGGTGCATCATCGCACAGCAGAAGTTTAATAAATCCGTCATTGCCTGTATTAATAGAATATCCGTATTCAATACCTGATGTAACGGAATATAAAAATTTATGTACAAGTATGCCTCAAGCAATGGTTCCTATAAAAGCAACGTATACAAAAAGTAAAAAAGAAGTAGAGATTGCATATAAAAAATTACCTGATACCGGAAATGATAATACCGGATATCAAATAACAGCACTTAATGCAAGGGATTTCGGATATAAATATATGTATCTTGATAAAAGTAAATCCACATTAAAAATGAGTTTTAAAATGAATAACAATATAAGTACCGGTGCAAAAGAAATAACTGATTTTATACATTTAGGGGAATCCTGCAGAGTAGCAGGCGGTTGCAACAATTGGTCGATATCGCGTGATGATTTGCAGTTTAAACCGATAAAAATGCAAAAAGAGAATTTAGCTGCCGGGGCGAATAAAACCCCCGCACCTGTTCAAACGAAGAAAGTACGCTCGGTAACTCTTGGAAATAGCACCGCTTCAGCAGTTGCACAGCAAAGTAGTTCAGCGATTTCTGACAATCAGATTTATATAAAATTATGGAAAAATAAACCCTCATCAACAAATGCGCTTGCTGACTTAAATGTGAAAATTACTTTCCAAAAATAAAAGTCCTATATGCTAAATTTTTGAAAGGATTAAGAATGAAAGAAAGTTATTATACGGGAGCGGTAAAAGACGAAATCAATAATAAAAATATAACAATAAAAGAAGCCGTTGCCGTATATGATGATGATTATAGAAACAGGTATACTTTAACGGTTAATTTAGGAAATGACGGCAAAGATACATTGATAGCAATAATGTTTAATCCGTCAGAAAAAACAATAAAAAAAAGAATTTCAACAAAATCGGCTCCGATTGATTTAACAGAAAACGGAAAAAAGAAAACATTTGTAGACGGCACAATTACGAATGTAATAAGGATAGCGGACAAATGCAAATATTCAAAAATCGTTATTTTAAATCTTTTTTCGATAATCACTTCAGACCCGAAAGAGATATTAAAAAATCCCCAAGATTATATAAATGATGTAAATAATAAAGAAATAAGCAAGAATTTAAAAACAAACAGTGATATATTAATAGCTTGGGGGCATGACAAACAGCAAATAATTAGTGAAACAAAAAAGAAATGGCTATCACAGGCAAAAGGAGAGTTAAAATATTTTTGTTGGAATGAAACAAGCAACACGCCCACACATCCAAGTCCGTTTAATTATAAAAAGGTAGCCGATTTTTTAAAAAACGGAAGATGTTTAAAATTAATAAAAGAAAGAAAAATCAATTAAAGAAATCGGGATGACAGGATTTGCACGACAAACAAGGTGAAAAATTGAGCCGTAGTTTGACGGGTCGGGTTTGTAGATTTTCAAGGCAAAGCCGTAGAAAATCACATACGCGAATGAGGGGTGTAGGCGGAAGCCGTACAGCCTCACATCAGGTGAGCAAT
>CANQZO010000038.1 GCA_947628355.1 Candidatus Gastranaerophilales bacterium
CCCTCCATTCCCGCAACTGCTATTATTACATTTGATTTATTTATGTCATCTATTTTATCAAAGAGTCTGTGAATACCCGAAACGCCTATATCATAGTACCTTTTAACATTGCTCCCGAAAAATTCGGCAGTTAACGCTGCTTCTTCAGCAACGGGTATGTCACCTGTTCCGCCCGTGCAAACGGCAACTTCGCCGATTTTTTCAGTCTCATTCACTGTTAAGGTTAAAACTCGTCCTTTGTCATTGTATTTAATATCGGGTAATTTTTCTTTTAAATAATTATACTGTTCAATATTTGCACGGGTTCCAAGTACATTTGTTTTATTATCTTTAAATGTTTGAAAAATTTTTAAAAGCTGTTCATTTGTTTTGCATTCACAAAATATGGCTTCAGAATACCCGCGTCTTTTTGTGCGTTCCATATCAAGTTTTGCAAAATCAAGCTCAATATATTTTTTATTATTCTCCATAGAATTATTTTACCTCATAATAACTGTCATCAGTCAAGATTTATTATTATCACGCTCAAACTGTTTTTTTGTTGCAATCCTGTTTAATAGCGCAACAGCAGCTCCTATTGCCATTGTGTTTATTAAAAATGTTAATCCGTAAGAGAAATTTTTGCTTTTCAAATACTGTTTTTGCAATTTGCTCGGGAGTTTTAATATATCATCATAAGATTTTGTTATTCCGTTTTCAATGATTTTTGTATTAAATAACTTATCAAATCCCTTATAGATTGGTTTTTCAATTAATTTTTCTCCGAAGAACAGTAAAGGCACCGTCACTGAAAATCTCCTTGCGTTTTCTTTCCTTTCATATTTATCTCTTGAAGCATAAAAATAACTTGCAATACTGACGGGATAAATAAAAGCTCCATAGTGAGCAAGTTTTAAATCATTAGTTTTAGTGAAATCAAAATGCTTAACAACGGCAGTTATTGCGGGCTCTAATTTTTTATATATATTATCGTTTTTAGCTGCGGTTAAAATACCTAATGTTAAAGCAAGTCCGCCCATTGCAGTTAACATTAATTTTTTTATTAAAGATTTAGCTTTATTTTTTCCGTTTTTTTCCTGCTCTTTTTTATCTTTTAGTCCTACAACCTCCGTAAATTCTTCTTTTCCGCTTTGGCTTGATGTCATAAAATTTCTGACGGGCGCTATTGCAAAAACTAACGGCAGTATAACACTGAAAACAGAAGCTATTTTGCCAAACTTCGCCAATTTAATATTTTTTAATTGCTCTTTTGAAACGGATTGTATTTCATTAATCGGCATAGACATTAGTCTTGAACCTGTTTTGTATTTATTTTTAAAAAATTCATTTGTTAACTTAGCTGCAGCAGGTGCCGAAAAATAAAAAAGTGCCGATTCTGCCGTTTCCGCAAATGTTATTTCTTTTGCTTCTTCTCTGCTTCTTGATATTGCAAGTTTCGGAATAAGACAGCCTCCCGTGTCTCTGACAAACATTCCGATTGATGAGCTTGTCTCCATTCCTTTTAATATTTTTGTTCCGACTGTTATCCCGTTCATATATCTATATTAAAAGATGATAGTTATTATCAGTCAATATATGGATTATAATTTACTCTTAATATAAAATTTGTTAAAATAAAAATATTAAGGAGTTGGAAATTATGAGAAATATAAATTATAAAACAGATAATAATGCTAATAAAGGTAATTTAAAATCATTTCTTATATTTGTAGGGATATTTGTTCTTACTCCGATATTAGTTCCTATAATTTTAATTGTATTTTCATTATTTAATGCTTTATTGGTTGCTTCTCTTGATTATGTAATGCCTAATGAATTAAGAGAACCTGTCAGTATCTGTATTCCAATTGTACTTACATTATTTGCGGTTATACTCTGGTTTATATTCGGACGGGATAAACATGTTACACAAATTGTCACTTTTGAACCTCCTAAAGATATAAACAGTGCTGAATTAGAACTGAATTGTTACGGCTTTGTTTCCGAAAGAGGCGTTAAATCGTTGATTTATTATCTGGCAAGTAAAGATTATTTAAAAATTGAAAAATTAAATAATAATTGTATATTAAGAAAATTAAAACAATACGACGGAAACGATGAAGCCGAAAAAATGTTTTTCGACGGTATATTTGGCGATGATGTTGAAATCGTAAATTTAAACAAATTAATTACTTTAAATTCATTTTATATTTTGTGTATAAATGTACAAAAATTAATTAATAAATTAAATAAGGATAATTTTAAAAATAGCAGTACACTTTTTTCGAAAGTTATTATTGTATTAATATGTTCTTTAGGAATTGGTTTATCTTTATTATTTACACTTACTGATTATTCTTTTAAATTGTTATGTTCACCATTTTCTTTGCTGTTTTTATTTACTTTTATTGCAATATTAGCTGCAGTGTATTTTTGCTGTAACTTTGAACAGATGCAAGGTTCTTTGCAGGTAGGCGGTGTAAGTGAACAAACTGCTCGAAGTATAAAAAAACAAAGGAAATTATTTACATTACTATTTATGCTTGTTTGGTGTGCAGGCTTTGGCGGGATTCCGCTTTTTATATTATCGCAATATGATATGATCACATTTAATCATCCGAAAGAAATAATTGTGGGATTAGTTTGTTTAATAATAAGTTTTATATGTGTGAATAACATGCCTCAATTAAGCAGAAAAGGGCGCGAGCTTAAAGGTTTGGCTATCGGATTTAAAAGATTTTTAGAGGTAACGGAAAAAAGAAGATTTGATGAGTTGATAGAACAAAATCCCAACTATGCTAAGGAGATTTATCCTTATGCTTTTGCTTTAGGAATAACAGAATCATATATTACTAATTTGGATGTTCTTTCGGCAAGTCAATCTTATTCGGGGGATTATATAGACCCCGAAAGTTTAAAACAAATTTATAATATATTAAGATAAATGAGGTGAATATATGAATATTATTATAATTTCAGCAGGAATAGTTTTAATTGGTTTATTAATATTTGCATATAATAAAGCAATAGAGCTTAGAAACTATGTAAAAGAAGCGTTTTCAACAATGGATGTTTATTTAAAACAACGCTGGGATTTAATTCCTAATTTAATAGAAGTTGTAAAAAGCTACGCTGCTCATGAAAAAGGTGTTTTTGAACAGGTTACAAAACTTAGAAGCGCTAATTACAATAAGCTAAAAACTTCGCAAAAAATTGATGTAAATGAAAAACTTTCAGCAGGTGTATCAAATTTATTAGCTGTAGCTGAGAATTATCCCGAAATAAAAGCAAATCAAAATTATGCGCTCTTAATGACTCAATTGGCAGATGTTGAAGAAGATATTGCAAATTCAAGAAAGTATTATAACGGAACGGTTAGAGAATTAAATACTTATGTGGAAACATTCCCTTCTAATATCATTTGTGCTTTATTCGGCATTAAACGTGCCAAATTATTTGAAATTAACGAAAATGAAAGAAGCAGTATAAAAGTTAATTTTAATTAGAAAATCAAATTGAGAAATCCAACTTTTATTTTTTTCTCATAACTTATAATTTAAAATTTGATAAAATAAGAATACTAATAAGTTAAGGATTATGAATAATATTGATAATAAAAAAGTTAATGAATGTAGTATTTTAAAAATTTTCCTCATATTTTTACTGATATTTGTTGTTTGTCCGATAGTATTTCTTATAACAGGTATCCTGTTTTTAATATTGGGGCCTATATTAGGTATTTTTCTTGACGAAATAATTTCTAATCATATGAGGGAGCCTGCGTGTATCGGGATTATGCTTATACTAACATTAATTGTTTTTTTATTATGGTTTGTATTTGGTCGGGATAAACATGTTACGCCGATTGTTAGTTTTGAACCGCCTAAAGATACAAATAGTGCTGAGTTAGAAGTAAATTGTTACGGTTGTTCTTCCGAGCGGGGGATTAAATCATTAATTTATTATCTTGAAAGTAAAGGTTATTTGAAAATTGAAAAATTAAATAATATTTATGTATTAAAAAAATTAAAATCTTATGACGGAAATGATGAAGTGGAAAAAGTTTTTTTCGACGGTATATTTAGTGAAGATGAAGAAACTGTAAATTTAAACAGATTTATCTCTTCAAATTCCTTTTATTTTTTAAGCACAAATATACAATCAATACTTAGTCAATTAAATAAGGATAATTTTAAGAATGACACTGCAATGGTTTCTAAGATATTTATTATGTTGTTGTGTATTGGAGGGATAGGCCTGTCATTATTATTTACACTTCTTGATTATTCTTTAGTATTTATATTTTCACCAATAACCTTGATGTTTGGATTTACACTCATTGCAATGTGGGCTGCAGTGTATTTTTGCTGTAATTACAAACAACAAACGCAAGTACCTGTAAGAGTAAACGGTAAATATCCAAAAAATCACAAAAAACTGTATACAACACTATTTATGCTTTTTTGGTGTGCAGGTTTTGGCGGATTTCCGTTTATTACTATATTACAATATGATATTATCAAATTTAATCATCCGATAGAAACAATTATTGGATTAGTTTGTTTAATTATATGTTTTATTTGCGTTGTAAATATGCCCAGATTAAGTAAAAAAGGACGTGAACTAAGAGGTCTTGCTATCGGATTTAAAAAGTTTTTAGAGGTAACGGAAAAAAGAAGATTTGATGAGTTAATCAACCAAAATCCAAATTACGCTAAAGAAATTTATCCTTATGCTTTTGCTTTAGGAATAACAGAATCATATATTACAGATCTTGATGTTCTTGCAGCAAGCGGATATTATGCAGGTGATGATTTAAACCCCGAAAATATAAAGCAAATTTATGATTTATTGAATAAAACAAAATGAAAATTTCAATTAGAAAATTTAGCAAAAAATAATCCGCTCTCAAATAAAAGGTACGAGGGAATTGCCAGCATTAATTGACTTACTATGTCAGGCGGAGTCAGTATTCCTGCAAGTATTAATAAGGCTACCACTACATAAGGTCTTTTATTAGCAATGGAAGAGTATGATACAATATCTGATTTTATCAGATAAAAAGTGATAACGGGAAGCTGAAACATTAACCCGAATGCTAAAGAAAGCCATAAACCAAGGTTTATAACTTCAGATATTCTGAATACCGCTTGAATATTCTCTGATTGAAAGGTCAAACCGAATTTTATTATTAAAGGCAGTATCATAAATATGCAAAATACAACTCCTGCCGTAAATAAAAAACTTGAAATTAAAACTAAAGATTTAATAAACTTTTTTTCACCTTCATAAAGTGCGGGCAGGATAAAATTCCACAACTGTTTTGCTATATAAGGAAAACAAATTATTACAGACAGCAAAACTGCCATTTTTATTTGAATTATAAATACTTCGGCAGGCGAAAAGAAATTTAATGTGACTTTATTTCCGCCTAAAAGAATTTTTATAAAATAATTTAATACCTTTGGAGCGAAATAAAACATAAAAGGTAATACTATCGCAATCGAATACAAGCATTTAAGAATAGTCTTTCTCAATGCTTCAAGATGAGAAATCAAACTTTCATCTTTTTCTTCATCACTCATTATTATATTTCATCGCTCTTAAATTCTGTCGGAGGCTCTTGTGAGTCTTCTATTGCGGTTTTACTTTCATCCGTTTCTTTTTTTATGACATCTTTGGCCTTTTTAAATTCATAAGATGCTCTGCCGAGAGCTCTTGCGAGTTCGGGTATTCTTTTTCCTCCGAATAAGAGCAATATAACAACAATTATTAAAGTTATTTCCGTTATACCAAGCGACATATTTTTCTCCTTTTAAAAAAGATTATACTATTTGCTGTTCATTTATTGCAAATATTTCTATTGCACCCGAATTGCATACACTTTTACATTTACCGCAGCCTATACATTTTGAGGCGTCTATTTTTGCGGGTTCATTTCCTTCTTTTGTTATTGCATTTACGGGACATACATTTACACAAATCCCGTTTTTACTGCATTTTTCGGGGTTGATTACCGCCATTGCTATTCTTGTTTTTTGCTTTTCCTCAAGTGTAATTTTCTTTATTGCACCCGACGGACATACATTTGAACATTCAATACAGTCATATTTACAGTATTTTTCGCCTTTTGTATAGTCAATATGTACCGCTCCAAAATCTTTATTCGCTTTTGTTAGGATTTTATTCGGGCATGCGTTTATGCAAAGATTACAATTTAAGCATTTATTAAACATCCTTTGTGCGTCAATTGCGCCCGGAGGCAAGATTACATTTTTAATTTTTTCCGCTGCCGTTTTTCCAATCTCAAACCCTGCTTTCACTGCACCCGCCAAAATCACCATTGCAGCTCCGAATGTAATTAATTCACGTCTTTTGGGGCTGAATTTTACTTCTTGTTTTGGTTTTATGCCGTATGTTATTGCATTTTTAGGGCATTGACCAAGGCATTTAAAACATTTTAGGCAAGTTTCGTTATCGACTTTTGCGTCATCAACTTCAATGCAGCCTGCGGGGCAATTTCTTTCGCACATACCGCAGGATAAACATTCATTTTCTTTTATATAAACTTTTAAAAGCGAGATTTTTGATAATAATCCCAATATACAGCCGACGGGGCAAATGTTTGTGCAAAAGTATCTGTTTTTAAATATTGAAAGCACAATTACGGCAATGGCGGCAATAAGACCAATAACTGATAATGTCAGCGCCGAAGCAAAATATGTATAAGGTTCAATATATCTTATTATAATTGCACTTCCACCAATTAAAGCTCCGAAAGTTATTGCCGTTATAAAATATTTAACGGGAAGATTTTTTCTCGGTTCTTCGTTTCCCTCTCCTCTAAACAGTGCTGAAAGTTCTTGTAAAGTACCGAATGGGCAGAGCATTGAACAGTAAAGTCTGCCGAATAATAGAGTTAATAAAAGCATTACTGTAAGAGTAACCGCACTTATAACCGAAAAATCAATTATTACTCTTTGAATTAACGGTGCCATTTGAATATTAAATAACGGCAGGGGATAAAAAATCCCGATAACCGCAAGTATTGCCGTTATAAATATTAAAATGGCAATTGTTAATCTTACTTTATAAAACATTATGTACTTGCCTTTGCTTTTTCGTATTCTTTTTGAACCTGTGCCAATAAATCTGGAATAGGAAGATTTTGCGGGCAGTTCTTGTTGCATAATCCGCATTTAATGCAGTTATTGGCTTTTTCGCTTTCACTTAATGTTTCATAATAAATTTTTAAGTGAAATGCGCTGTTTGTAACTTTGTATTGGTTGTATAAAGAAAAAATTGCGGGAATGTTAATTCCTTTCGGGCAGACTTCAGTGCAGTATTTGCAAGCCGTACAGTTAATTTCACCTTGTGATTGAATGATTTTAGCCATTTCATCGGCAACTTTTATTTCTTCTTCGCTCATAGGAGTAAAGTTTTCAAATGTTGCAATATTTTCTTTCATTTGTTTTAAATTGCTCATACCGCTTAAAACGGTTACTACGTTATTTTGGCTTGCTGCCCACCTTAGACCAAACTCGGCAGGTGTTGCATTCGGATAGTTTTCTTTTAATTTGGCAAGCGCTTTATCGCTTAAATTAACTAATCCGCCACCTCTTAAAGGCTCCATTACAGTAACCGGGATACCCTCGGCTTGAACTATATTATATTGTTCGTGGGCTTTTACAACATCCCAATCCAAATAATTAACTTGCAGCTGTGCAAAATCCCAATTATAATCTTTTACCACTTCTTTTAAAATTTCAGGAGTGCCGTGGAATGAAAATCCGAAATACTTAATTAATCCATCTTCTTTTAGTTTCGCCAATTCTTCAACCATTTTAACATTTCTGTATTGTTCAAAAGTATTGACGTTTATATTGTGGCACATGTAGAAATCAAAATAATCAACTTGGCATTTCTTTCTTTGTTCGTCAAAAATTTTTCTGACGTCGCTTTGTGAATTCATTTTATAAATAGGACTTTTATCGGCAAGGATGAAAGAATTTCTGTCATACCTTTTTAATACTTTGCCGATAGCGGTTTCGGAATTCCCATCAACGTACATATAAGCCGTATCAAAGTAATTAGCACCATGAGCGAATGCGTATTCCGTCATCTTTTCAAGCTCAATCATATCGATTTTATTACCGTCCATTGGCAGTCGCATACAGCCGAACCCGAGTAAAGGAACATCAATATCTTTAAATCTTCTTTTTATAACTTGTCCTTGAGCTTTTATTGTTTTATTTTTTCCGCAGCCTGCAGTCATTAAAGCAGTACCGCCAAGAGCCAGAACAGAACTTTTTATAAATTCACGTCGTTTCATATTTTCTCCTTAATTATTTACAAAAATATTTTAATCGTTGATAGCTGCTCTAAGTCAATTATTAAACATGTTCAGCGCGCCTGTCGGATTTTATAACGTGAATATTTCTTGTTTCTGACAGCATTTGCCTTGCGGCAGCGAGCTTTTCCTTATTCTCTTTACTGATACTGCCCGATGCAATCAGTCTGTCAACAAAGTTATTATTCAATTTAACAGCTTTATGCAGTGCGCCTATTTCTTCCAGAACATCTTTTATCTCAACAAAATCATAAGCATAGCTTTGTTTTGATTGATATATAAGGGTTTCACCGTTAGGTGAGTGAATACTCTCACCGCCTTTTTCAAAGTAGAGTCTGAAAATTGATTTTAAATCCTGCATTTCAGACTGCATTATTTGTACAGCCTGCTGTATTCTTAAATATCTTTCAAAAAGGTAATCAATATTATCAAGCTGCTGAATTTGCCATGCGTATTTTTTTTCGTACAATTTTTTTAATTCGGGATATGCTTTAGCAAGACCTTCGGTATCAGCCATGGCTCTGTGGCGGGTTGTAAATTCCACGTTAAATTTATTCATTAGACTTTCTAAACCGCAAGATTCAAGCTCGGGGTAAATTTCTTTAAACATCATCTGTGAGTCTATTCTTGCATTTGTTATGGGCTTGCCTGTCTGCCTTAAACTTGCTTCATTTATGAAAGAATAATCAAAAATAGCATTATGAGCTACTATCGGGTAATCGCCTATAAAATCTAAAATCATGGGCATAACTTGCGCTTCTGTCGGAGCGTCTTTTACATCGTCTTCTGTTATTCCGTGGACTGCTATGCTTGATTTTCTGATATGCTGCTCAGGGTTAATAAGTGTTTCAAATCTGTCTTTCATTTTGCCGTTTTCAAGCCTTATTGCAGCAAACTCAACCATTTTTTCTTTTGTATAATCTAAACCCGTTGTTTCAACATCTAAAACTATTTCAATACACTTTTTTCTTGGCACTGCCTCAAATCTCCCTATAATTTTATATTATCATAAAGATATATAACAGGCAAAATTGAGTCTTTTATAATATATTATTTTCTTTAAATATTTTCATGGTTTCTTTTCTTGATATTCCCGGTGCTTCAAAAGAAAGTTTATATGAAAATTCTTCTTTATCTTGTATATTTGTTATTCCCAAATCATCTTTAAAATTTAATATTGGAGAATTCTTTAAAAACTCAAAACAATTGATATTAAAATTTGATATATAAGCTCTGTTTCGTTTGATAAAATTTATTGTTTTAAGTAAATCTTCTTCAGTTTCCGTAGGAAAATTTAATATAAAAGCTACTGAGTTTACAATTCCTGCATTATAGCTATCTTTTAACATTTTTTCCGCTGTTTTTATATCAATATTTTTATTCATTAATTTTAAAATTCGTTCGGAAGCACTTTCAACTCCGAAAAATATTCCGTTTAAACCTGATTCTTTTAATTTTATTAACTTTTCAAAAGTTAATGAACTATCAAATCGGAAAAAACAATTATAATTAATTTTAAGTTGTCTTTTTATTATTTCATCCGCAAATTTTTCTGCAAAATTAGGATTTAGCGCGTCATCTAAAATGGTAAATCTATTAATATTATATTTTTTCATAAGAGTTTCAACCATATCGACAGCTTTAACGGGATTTATAACATGATATCTTTTTTGTTTTGAAGTGTAGCAAAAAGAACATTTACCCCAATAACACCCTTTTGAAAATTCTAAACGGATATGCGGTTTGTAATAATTTTCTAACTTAATTCCGTCATAGCTTGGTAATTTTACGGATGTAATATCATTAATAAATTCTATTTTATTTTGATGAATTTTGTTATTTTTTTTGTAAATTAGTCCGCTTATATTTTCTATAGGAATTTTTCCTTCAACGTACCTAATATACTCAACTATAGCTTTTTCACCCTCTCCGGTCATTAGTGCGTCAAAATATTTGCCAAACATGTCAGGATGATTAATAAAACTTTCTTTGATTAAATTTACCTGTACTCCGCCAATTATTACTTTTGCATTTGTAACTTCTTTTAATATTTTTCCTAAAGTAAGTGCAGGATATAAACATTCATTAAAGGGTATTGTTATTCCAATAACATTATATTGTTTTAAATTCAATTTTTTTATTTTATTTTTAAAATATTTAACATATATATTTCTTTTTGTATTTGAGCACCTGTTTATTAAATCTTCATACGTAAAAGAGTATAAAGAATTTGATTCTGACCAATAGGGTTCTACTACACTTGGCATATTTATTTTTGAAGGATAGTACGGAAGAAATGCTAAAGATAATGCAATATAAAATATTTTAAAATGATTTTCATTATAATTTGCAGACATTAGCCTAAATATTGTTTGTGCATTATTAATTATGTTTTCAATTTTTTCTTTTTTATTAAAAATAAAACTTTTTATTAATTTATTTTGTTTTTTAATTTGCTCTTGAGATAAACAATATTTATCATTAAAATTAGGTATTTTTATATTATTAAAATATTTATTAAAAAAATATAAATTTTTTAATTCTTTTATAGTTTTGTTTAAATATTCCGATGATAGAATATCATAAAAAAATTCATAATTAAGATCCAAAGCATCAGCTTGTATATTATTACCTTTTAATTGTCCTAAAAGCAAAGGAATGGCACCATAAATAAACTTAGGAAAATAAAAAGGCGGATTAATTAATAATACATTCATAAAATCTATAATAAGCAGCAGTAGTTAACTTTAATAAGTTAATTATATAATAATAAGAATTAGTTATCAATATACTTGTTTTATTAATATATCGGTAGTAACATATAAAAAGAATATAAAAAACAGGTTTATTCCATGGGAAGAATAGTTTTAAACAGAGATAGATGTAAAGCGTGTTATTTATGTGTAGACGCTTGTCCTAAAAAGGTACTGGGGGCAGATAATCAAGTAAATGTACTGGGGTATTATCCGGTTAAAGCAGAT
>CANQZO010000039.1 GCA_947628355.1 Candidatus Gastranaerophilales bacterium
TCCCCTCAAGCGTAGCACCAAATAATACAGCCTGCCTGGGCGACAATACTTTTGTTGATACTACTGAAGCTATTGAGTTAGCGCAGTCATGAAAACCGTTTATATAGTCAAAGGCTAATGCACACACTATTACTGCTATTAATAATATTACCGTCAGTGTCATATTTGCCCCTTAACTCAATTTAAGAACTACGCTGACTACCGCATCAGATACACTGTAACAGCTGTCCAGTGCATTTTCCAAATCTTTATGAATATCTCTTAATTTTATTACGTTTAAAGCGTCATATTTTCCCGAGAATAAAGCCTCAGTCGCTGCTATCAGTATTTCATCCCCTCTTGTTTCAATTTCTTTCATTTTTAAGTTTCTTGCCGTCATGTCGGAAATTGTAGGCTTTTTAAAATTTGCAAAGATTTGACCTAACTCATTTGTTGCAGCTATTAATGTTTGTGCTTGATTTCTTAAATTATCAGTTACTTCTTCAAGCCTGTATATTTTTATATTTAAACATGATTTAGTTATTTTCTTTGTTATTTTATTGAGCAATGAAGCGATATTTTGTATGTCTTCCCTGTCTATCGGAGTTACAAATGAAGTATCTAATACTTCTAATGTCTTTTTTACATTTTTACTGCTGGCATGCTTATACTGTTTAGCTCTGGCTATTCTGTCTTCCGTTATTCCCTCAGTTAAAATTTCGTTAAACAACTCGGCAGAGTGTCTGCAATATTGAGTTCCTTCTTCAAATAAAGAATAAAACAAGTCATTCGACGGGGGCAGTATATATGACATTATTCCGCTTATTAATTTTGACATACTTCTCTCCTTTTTCTCAAAATTAAAACAATGCCAGAGCATTGTTTTAAACAAGATTTTGTTTTACTAATTCTTTTCTTATTTTATTTAATCCCGATTGTATAATCCTTGATATTCTTGACGGCGACAAATTAAATTCTTCGGAGATTTCTCTTAATTTTTTATCTTTAAAGAATTTACATTCAATCAATTCTTTTTCTCTCGGCGGCAGATTTTTTATTGCTTCTTTTATACTTTCACTTAACTCTGAAAATATAATTGTTTCCTCAGGATTGCGTTTAGAATCTTTAATTTGTGTAGGATTATCTCCCTCCGCCATTTCATCAACTGATAATATTGTTTTATAAACTGCTTCTCTTATTTCAGATTGATTTTCTTCATCAACAGTTATATCTTGACGATTTTTCAGAACATACCACTTATATCTGCGTCTTATTTCATTTCTTATTGCCCATTTTATTGCGGTTGATAAATATGATTTATTATATTTATCCGGTTCGGCATTTGCGCATAACTTGTGTATAACCTGCGTTCCTATATTTATAAGTTCCGAAAAGTCTATTAAATGCTTTGACGACAGCTTTTTATACTCTACCTTGGCAATTGTATCTATTAAGTCCTGATAATCTTTTATATTAAATTTTGTTATTAATTTTTTTTCTGAACTCATATCCCTAAGCACAAATCACTATACATGATTTATTTTACATTAAATATATTTTTTTTGTAAAAAAAACACAAAATAAATTATATTAACTTTTGTAAATTTGGATTTTTGGCTTGTAATTCAATAGCAATAAACATTTTGAGAATTTATAACATTTATAATCAATTCTGATTAGCAACTTTTAATAATCACACTATTTCATGTTTATGTAAGTATGTTTTTTAATGCAAAAATTATAGATAGAATAAGGAGTTAACAATGATTCAAGCACCATCAGTACAATATATACCGGTACAACAAACAACGCCGATGAATTATCCGCAACAAGGTGCAGTGTCAAATATACAATATACACCTAATGCAGGTTATTATTACAACTACCCTGCAACAAGCTGTTATGCACAGCCGCAAACCGCAAAATCACAGTTTAACGGTGTAAATATAGAAATAATAAATCCTCAAGGACAAGGAGTCGTTCCGCAAACAAGTTATACAACAACTACTGCGGTTCCAATGCCTGCTCAATTTGTTCCGGTTCAACAACCGGTTTACATGCCCCAGCAGGTACCTGCTCAGTTCCCGGCTTCGCAGGCAATAGTACAAACTCCGGGATATTCCGATGTTGCTGCTCAGCAGCCTGCAGCTCCCGTTGTTCCGGCTCCTCAAATAGTTACTTCTCAACCAACACAAGCCGCACCTGCTTCAGCTCCCGTTGTTGAACCTCCTGCAGCTGTAAGCATTAATCCTCAATATTCTCCTGCTTCATTTGCGGCAAAATTAACTTCCGATAACTTGGATGCACAAAAAGATGCAATTGAAGAACTTGCTGAATTAATTAAAAATAATAAAGAAGCAGGTCCCGGATTACTTGATACTCAAGTTTTTGATGCATTACTTCAAATCATAAATAAAGATACTTCCGCTCTTGAAGCTCCTTCAGATGAAGTTAAGGCTTTAAGAAGCAAACCGAAAGAACAATTATCCGAAGCTGAAAAAATTAAAGCCGAAACTCCAAGTCCGCTTGAAAAAGCTGAAATAAATAAACAGTATGCTATTTATACAATTGCTTTCATGCAGGAACTTTTAAATAAGGAATTAACAGCTCGTGATAAACAAATTGTAAGTTTAGAAAATCTGCCTTGCATTGAAGATGTTATCAATGCCGTTAAATCTAATCCAAACCCGATTATCAGAGTCAGCGGTATTGCAGCATTATCTCACATCGCAAGACCGGAATACAAAGAGAACTTAAAAACTATCTTTGAATTAGCTAAATCTGATGAAGATGAAAGAGTTAAAGAAGCTGCAGATAATGCATTAGGTGTTCTTGCTTCTGTTTAAAAATATTGAAAACAAAAAAAGACCGATTAATAAAATCGGTCTTTTTTTATGATATTTTTTCCAATCCCGATACTGCAGGGTCCAGTATTCTTCTTCCTACATGTTCAAAATTTATTTGACAGAATAATATCTTATTACTGTAATTTGCAAACCCCTCTATAACGCCTTTACCGTGCTTCGGATGATAAACCTTATCCCCGACTTTAAAAGGATTTTCTTTTGTTAAATTTGTCTGTTCCGTATGAGTTTCATATACGGGTATTTCTTTTATCGGTTTTGGAACTGCATCTTCGTTAATTTCAATACTTTCTTTTGTTTCATTAACTTCTTCTGTTTCATAGGTTAGGGGCTCATTTAATTCTTCTTGATTTTCCTTATCTTCTTCTTCATAAGGAATTGTATCTTCTATTTTACTTATAACCTCATCAATAGAAGTCATTTCTTCTGTTGAATTCTCATCAGAGTTTTCGTGAATTTCATCTTCGAAACTTTGTTCGTTTTTTTCAACTATATCAGTTTCCTCTTTTGTTTCGTTTACTTCTCGATATTCATCTTCATGAGTTTGTTCCGTATTTTCAACAATTTGAGTTTCTTCTTTTTCTTCATTTATTTCTTGAAGTTCATCTTTATTAGTTTGTTCCGTATTTTCAACAATATTGGCTTCTTCTTTTTCTTCATTTATTTCTTGAAGTTCATCTTTATTAGTTTGTTCCGTATTTTCAACAATTTGAGTTTCTTCTTTTACTTCTTCAATTTCTTCTTTTTCTCTTTGAGTTTCCATTTCTTTTTTATATTTTTCGTATTCTTCTTCATTTAACGGATAGCCAAACCCATCCCCCTCTATCCACATATCATTGTTGTTTTCTTCTTTTATTTCTTTTTCTTCCGCAATTGGTTCGTTTGCTTCTTCTTTTAGTTTTTTTGAAACCGTTTCAACTTTTTCTAACTCATCCAAATAATCAAAATCCGAGTCTAAAAATTCTTCGGGGTCTTCTTTCTTTGTTATATCCTCCTGTGTTTCTTCGGAAGCAAATTTAGAAATTACATTATTCTTAGGTGATAAAAACTTATCCACATCCTTTTTTATATCGTTTTCAATGACATTTTCAGCAGTATCAGCATCAAATAATTTTAATTCCATCAGCAAAGGAAGATATAATGTTGTTTCGCCAAACAAGATAAATTCATCAGTATTCATCTTATTAATTATAGAACAGTAATATTCACGCTCATTTTGATATACAGACGGTTTTAATAACAATTGATTATGACAAATCGATTTTAATAAGTTTTTGTACGGACTTTCAAACAAAGTTGATATTATAGGAGTAATATTCTTTTTATTATAAAGTTTTAGGACTGATTTTTTATCAATATCCACATCGTTTAAAGAAACAAACAAGTAACAGTCTTGATTAACGAGTTCTGCAATGGTCTTAATTATCAGCTTATACCATTTTTCAGATATATCAGATGCATCAATCAGTATTGTATTCTCTTTTTTAAATATATCGTCAATAAAATCAAATTGGTTTCTGTAATCCGCAAAAATATTTTCCTGTGAATAAAACCAAAGTTTATTTCTTAACAGCATTAACCCTGATACCGGATTTGATGTAAATTCGCTATCAACAACAGTTTTAAACGTATTAAAAGGAATATACTCTTGTTTAACCGTTTTCAAGTATTCTCGAAGTTCCAATACAATACTTTGTATTAAAGCTCTGTCTTGAATAGGACAATCGGTAATATCATATTCCAAAATTGTATCAAATGCGTGTACATTGAGCGGAAGTTTTAAATTATCCGATATTTTTAATTTTACCGCATTTTTTAAATCACTATAAAGCCCGTTAAAATCCAATAATATTGATTTTTTGTTATACCTGTTTAACTCTGATATTAAATTTTTAACAACTATTGCAGTTTTATCACTCTTATCGGATTGTATATATAACTTTTCATCAATTATAGGAAATCCCGTTTTCACAAAGCTATCTGTATGATTTGATAAATTTCCGAAATATATATTGTTTTTTGAATCTTTTATAAGTTCAATAATTTCATCGGGATTTATATAATAAAGTTTTGAATGTTTTGATGGAATATAACCGTTATAATATGAAAGATTTTCTTCTTTATCAATATATAAAGCTAATCTTACAATTGCGTATGTATTTTTAAAATTTTCAGTTGTTTCAATATCTATAACTTGAGCTATAACTTTTTGTGAATTATCATCAATAAGTATAAAATCCGAGGGAAGTATATTATTTTCCGCTGGATTGTAAAACACCTTAGCTATTGAGTTTTTGACTTCAACTATCTGCATCCGCACCTCATTTATTATTTCGGACAAAATTTATTATACTACATATATTTTTGAATTAAAATATAGCCATGAATGATAAAGAACCAAATTATGCAAAACTGATAAAATACGAAAGAAACGGATTGTGTGAGCAATTACACTACGGTATTATACTGCACATAAATAGGAATAAAATATTAAACAAAATAGGCGAGGACAATAATTATCCTTTTTATCATCGTTCTTGTATGAAACCGCTTCAATATTCCGTTTTAATTGATTTGTGTATTGATAAATTATTTAATTTATCTCTTGAAGAAACAGCAGTCTGCTCCGGTTCCCATGCAGGAGATATTGAACATCAGGAATTAGTATTATCAATATTAAAAAAAATTAACCTATCGGAAAATAATCTTTTATGCCCTGCCATAGCACCTTTAAGCCAAAAAGAAATAAAAAGACTAAACAGGGAAAATTTACCGTTCAGAAAAATTCACAATAATTGTTCGGGTAAACACTCTGCAATGCTTGCAATTTGTAAATATAAAAATTATGACATTTCTAACTACAATGAAATTAATCATCCTCTTACGGAATTAATTACTAATAAAGTTTGTGAATTGTGTGAAATAAGTCCTAAAGAAATTGTAAAAACAAAAGACGGCTGTACACTTCCTGTTATAGCAACACCATTATATAACTTGGGAAAAGGCTTTCTAAATCTTTTCTGCAATTCAAAATATGAAAAGATTAAAAATGCATTTTTAAATCATCCGTTTTTAATAGGCGGTGATAACAGATTTGATACAGACATTATAAAAAACGGAAAAGGTATTATTGCGAAAGCAGGCGCAGGCGGATTATGCGTTGTGGTTAATTTAAAAAAAGAAGAAGCTCTGGTAATCAAAGTCACCGATTCAAACACCACCGCAAGAGCCTATTCTTTAATTTTTGCAATGAAACAATTAAAATGGGATTTTAATGAAGAAGAAATAAACTGCCTTTATTCGCCTTTTATAAAAACACAAAAGGCAGAAATCATTGGTGAAATTCTGCCTTGCTTTAATATCGGTTAATTTATTATGCAAAAGTTTTATAAGAATCGTCTATATTTTGTTTAATAACATCTTTTACGGAATCCAGCTCTTTTTCAACGGCTTTTTCTTCTGTTTCAACTTGCTGAAGTCTTAATTCAAAAATTTTATCCTTTTTCTGAATATCAGCCATTGCAGATTCATATTCCGATTCTGCCGCAGCATCATCTGATGTATCATAAACTTCGACTATTTGACTTGAACTTTGCCAGGTTATTTCTTTCCATTCTATATCGTTCTCTTCATTTTCAGCAGATGATGACTGTTGCAGCAGCCACTGTCCTGTCGATAACATGTTTTGCAAATATTCAGGATCCAGACAATTTTCGTCAAATAAAAAGTGTTCATCATCTTTTTTTAATGAAGAATCTATAGAACTTTCTATATTAAAAGCAAGACCTGTGTCTTTATAATTTTCCTGATAATATTTAACGATTTCCGATAAGTTCCAACCGCCCATTTCATTTGCTTTTTCAGGGTCTAAATCCGTCATATACTTTGTAATAAATCCCGCAGCATTTGTAAATGTTTCTTTTACTTCATTCCCGTTGGCATCTTTCGAGGTGACTTCCATAGACTCTTTTTTAGGAACAACAATATTTCCGTCAAGATCTACTATTCTCATTCCGAGACCCGTAAACGGATCTTTGCCTGTAATTACATCATAGGTTAACTGCTGGGTTTGAACATTACCATCTTCGCCCATAATTTTTGCTTGAATAATCTTATTATTCATTGCATCATTATATTTTTCAGCAATAGCCTGTTGTTCACTTGCCAAAGCCAATCTTTGCTGAGAAATCTGCTGACCCTCATATACAAGGTCATTCATTCTCGCCGTCAAACATAAATATCGTCCCTGTGATGCTGCCAGTCCCATTTGTATTGTACTCCTTGTTTTTATATTAAATATATCGGCTTATTTTTCTATAATCTTAAGGAGTTTATACAATATTTTTACAAAAGTTTACATTTTTAACTTTTTAACCGATATCCCATCTTCCGCAGGTACCGCCCCAGCGTGCTATTATTTTATCGGTTTTATTATTCAGTTGATTTGATGTTATCTCTCCCTCAACTATAGTAATTATTTCACAGTTATTTGAACATCCGCTGCACTGATTTGTATATGAGTTAAATGACATATCACCAACGCAAAAACCTTTAAATTTTGTTTCTTTATTATTAAACCGGTGATTTTCCATTGCCAAAAGTGCTGCGCCTATTGCCCCCATGGTTTGATGATTGTCGGGAACTACTATTTTTGTATTTAGGGCGTCTTCAAATGCTTTTACCATACCTGTATTTGTAGCAACACCGCCTTGGAATGTAACTGTCGGCAAGATTTCTTTTCCAAGTGCCAAATTGCTCAAATAATTTCTTACAAGAGCCTGACACAATCCGAAAAGTAAATCTTCAACAGGATAACCGAGCTGTTGTTTGTGAATTAAATCGCTTTCCGCAAAAACCCCGCATCTTCCTGCAATTCTTGCAGGTGATTTTGAGCGGAGTGCTATTTCTCCAAAATCTTGAATGGGAACATTTAATCTTGAAGCCTGCTGGTCCAAAAAACTGCCCGTTCCTGCAGCGCAAACGGTATTCATTGCAAAATCAGTTACTATTCCGTCACGTAAAATTATAATTTTACTGTCTTGTCCGCCTATTTCAAGTATTGTTTGAACCCCGGGAACATAAGTGCTTGCGGCAACGGCATGTGCTGTTATTTCATTTTTTATAACATCAGCACCTACAAGCGCTCCCGCCAAATTTCTTCCCGAACCCGTTGTTCCGACTCCAAGTATGTTATATTTTTCTTTTGCCTGTTCTATAAGACTTTTTAATGACTTTTGCACTGCGTTTACGGGTTTTCCCGAAGTCCTTGTCATATAGCCGTCTATAAAATTACCTTTTTCATCAACTATTGCGGCTTTTGTTGTAACAGAGCCTACATCTATCCCTAAATATGAATTTACTGACATTTAATTTCCCTCTCTTTTAATATTTTACTAAAAAAATGTAAATATTAATAAATAATTTATGGAATAAATAACAACTTTAAAGTATTTTAAACTTTAAGTAAAAGGTAATGAAAGGTTTTTTATGTTTAAATGAAAGGTATTTTTTCCTATTATACTAAATATTTTGAACATATTGACGAATATAAAAACTGGTCAAAAGAACAGTCAAAAACTGCTGCCGGCATAAAACTTCAAGATATTGAGCAGCTTAAGAAAAAAGCAAAAGCAATATCAGAACCCATATTGTTACTCGACAGCTACGAGCATGAAAAAGCCGAGGATTCGGAAACTTTCTTTCAAACTTTAAATATTGAATTAATGTCTGCAGCGGGTGTTTTATCTTCTCTGCCTGCAGGTGTTGTAAAATTAATTCCGTTTCTTGATAAACACTTTGATAAATCTTCATTAGCTAAAAAATTATCATCAGGATTAAAAAAATATTCCGCTGCTTCAATTCATTTATTAGGGAAAAATATTCCGCTGCCAAAAGTATTAACGGGAATCGGAGGTATTATAGGCGCGCTCTTTTTTATATGCGGAATTAAAAATTCCATGAAATCACAATTGGGAATAATAAGAAAAGCAGGGTTTGACGCTGCTCAAAATATTATTAACGACCCGAAATTATTTGCACAATTAACTAATGACCAAGAAGCACAAGTTAATTCCTTTGTTAATTATGAAGAAAAAACTAAATCGGCCGTAAATAAACTGGCAGACAGAATTAATGTTAAATCTTCTTTTCAAGAAGTAAAAGATTATCGCAATTCGTTTGCAGATTATGAAAAAAAGAAAAAAGAATATTTTGACTCCGTAAACAAAAGCCACTCGGTTCATCTGTCCAAAGAACAATCAGATAAAGCCGAACAGGACAAATTATTCTTTACAAACTTTTTAAAAAATGTTGAGCATGATGTTCTTGAAGACTTAAGAAAAGTTGAAACAATTTCTAACATTTCATATTCATCATTATTCACGGGCGGTTTTTTAGAATATCTTATAACTGATAAACTTGCAAATGTCCTTAAAATTCAAAATAAAGCGTTAAGAATGCTTATAAAAATAGCAGTTCCGCTCTTTACTTATTTGATTTTAAACAAAAACATTTCAAATCTGGAAAATAAAGTTATTTGTGCAACAAAATACAAACACTTAAAAAAATTCATGGAACACCCGGAATTGTATTCACAAGAAAATGGAACCAATAAACAAAAGCAAAAGCCGTCAGAATTTCTAAAGATGGTATATCAGGATTTACAAGAATACGAAAAATTTGCACAAAATGAACTACCTAAACTCAAAGAAAGGGCTGAAGCAAAAAAACTTATCAATTTAACTCCTGCTCAAGAGCGTGAGGCTAAATTACTTCAAAAAAATACTTCAATGGTTATAAATAATCAACGAGAACATTTATATGAACAGTCTGTTGGTATTAAATCTTTATCTGAAACGATTTTAGGGCCATTGGATATTTTATCCACAGCAATAGGCGGTTTTATAGGGCATTCGCTTTCAAAAAAAATAAAAAATCCGAAATTGGCAGGAATAATGACAGGCTTAGGAGCCGTTATTGCATTTATTCCCGCAGCAATAACAGAAGCTAAATTAACAAAACAGCAGAAGCTGTCGGAAAAAATAGCCGTTATGCTTGCAATTAAAGACTTTAATAATACAAAACAATTTGCGGATTTTAGCCAACAAAATAATTTTGATTATGCTCAAAGCATTCAAGGAAGCTCAAAGATTTTCAGCGATTTTATATAAAGGAAGCGCAACTAAATTAGTATAAAATATTTTTTCTTCATAACTGTCAGGTAGATTATTCCAATATCTGAATATATTTATACCTTTTGATTTCAGTTTTTTCACTAATTCATCAGCCTCATATTGTGATTTTGCAAGGTACGGATAGCAAAACGGTGCAATTATATTTTTATTATTCAAATTTAAGCAATTAGATTTTTCCAATTTTGAATGATAAAAATTAAAATTCCCCATTCTGTTTTTTTGCTCTTCTTCAAGGTTTATAAATGAATATTTTTCTGATACTGCAGGTGAAATATTTTTTATATCTTCATTATCAAGCCTGTTTTCATTTTTACAAAATTCTTCATAAGTAAAAGGGATAAATTCATATAAGTAATCATCATTAGGCAGATTATTTAATACATCATCCCGTGAATATAAAAAAGCCCCGCTTTTAAGAAAGGGGAAAAATTTTCTTAATGAATTAAAAGAAGCCAAACCTTTAGGCGAAGAATAAAATGAATGCGCATTATCAACAATTAAGTTTTTATATTCGCTTTCAAACTCATCTACAATATCATCGCAAACCCCAAAATAGTTCGGATACAGAATAAAAACGTTTTTATCCGATAATCTTTCAGGTCTGAAATTTTTATCAATATGGTAATATTTAATTTTACAATCCTCTTTAAAAACGGCATTTCTAAGCGCGGGACAAATATAGTAAGGCATATAAATTTCTTTGATTTTATAATTGCGGATTAACAGCCTTAAGCAATTTCGTGCCGTATTAAGTTGTAAAAGAGTATATTTTGTATTATTCATCAATATATAGTTCATACAAGTTGTGCATAGTACCGCCAAGCGCCGTCGGGTAAAGATTTTTTATTTTTTTTCTTACTGCGGTTATTGTAAGGGGTGAATATAAATAAATTATCGGGCGTTCATCATATATTATCTGTTGATATCGGTCATATATCGCTTTTCTTTTATTATAATCAAGCTCAAGCGCACCTTGTTCAATTATTTCGTCAAGTTCTTTTTCCCATGGAAGCAAGGCATCTTCCTTATCACCCTGAAATCTCATATTAAATAAATGCAAATGCCCTTTTGAGTACCAAACATTTTTTCCGCTGTGAGGTTCAAGCGGACTCCCCGTTAATCCCATTAAAACCGTATCCCAATCAGCTGTGGTCATCATTTTACTGACTAAGGTGTTAAACTCAATAGGTTTAAAATTAACTTTTATACCGAGCTCTCTTAAGTCATCTTTTACCATAACTCCGCAGGCTTCACGCTCTGTCTGACCTGC